>NZ_JAKJSE010000017.1:0-154091 GCF_050336585.1 Enterovibrio makurazakiensis | reverse complement strand
GCCCTAATATAGAGTAAGCAAAATCTGACATGCGTTTGGCAATGCCAGCAGCGTTGATCAAATCCCCCGTCATAATGAACAGCGGCAGCGCCAATAAGCCAAAGAAATTCAAGCCTTCAAACAAGGTCACGCCAATGTTGGCAAGGGTAAAATCAATGACCAAGCTACAACCAACAACCCAAAAACCAATCACGAGAAAAATGGGAACGCCGATAATAAAAAGCAGTGTTACGCCAAGAGAGATCAGCGTAATAAGTGTGCCGTCTTCCATATTCTGCTCCTAATCCAGTAACGACGCTTGAAGCACAAACGGCTCTTTACGCTGATATTGCTTAATGTCTTTGGCTAAGTTTTGCAGCACGCGGATCACGATAAGTACCCACGCAAGCGGTGTTGCAAGATAGAACCACCACTCCATGACATCATCCGTTCCCCCCACAATCGCGAAGTTGTCGTAAGCGATATAGGTTTGATTGGTGGCGTGATAAATCACGATGCCAGCGAAGGCGATCCAAAGCACCGCATCTAACACCAGACAGCAAAATTGAAGACGATAAGAAAGCCGCGCACGAATTTCTGTTAAGGCTAAATGTGTGCGTTTCTTTATGTTGTATGAGGCACCGAACCAGGTTACCCAGAGGAAAAGTAGCACGGGCACCGTGGTGCTCCATGGCACTTGTTGGTTGAACAAAAACCGCCGAACAACCTCTACGAAAATAATGCCAGCCATACTTGAATAGGTGATCAAGATGATGACCTTTTCCGTGTTTTCATCTAACCATTTGAGCAAGGTATGTAGCGGTTTCATGCTGACCTCACAGATCATTGAATAAAGATACGCGCAGGCCCGTTTGCGGATGCGTTTTCACATCAGCAAACAGGCACTGCACGACGATATTTAGCTCGTCCACCAGCGTTGTGGTGGCACATTGACAACTTGCGTGTCGCGAGGAATTTCTCGCGCTATGTCGTAGATTTCTTGGTAGGTATCGTGACCACCCGACCACTTGTTCAAGCGATCGCGCCATTGTTCCCAAGGTTCTGGATTGAACTCTGGCGAACACATTTCCTCGGCCTTACGCAGTTCAGCGTCAGACAAAGTCGCAACACGGGTGTTGTTTTCCGCGAAAATGGTGCCCGGTCGTGGTGGGTTTGTCGCTCCGACAATGTCAGTAAGCGCGGCTTCATTCATGCCTTGCGTGAAGATTTGCGCAACATACGCAGATTCCATCACATCGTCTTGAAGATCTGAGCCCAGCTTATCGAACACAGGCAAACTCATTGCCGTGTGCTCCGTACCAGAGAAGAACTTGAGATCAACACATTGCGATACCACGGGTGCCATACCGGCATACGCCACCGCACCCATCCATGTTTCAGCACCGTCGATCAGGCCCTGCTTCAAGCCATCCAACGTTTCTTCCCAAGCAATTGGGACAGGGTTGAGGTTCATCAACTGCATGGCAATGCGCCCGAGTTGCGTTCCCGTAACGCGGTTTTTTGTCCCAGCAAGTTGATCGATGGACGTCACTAATGGCTTATCTTTCCATTTCAAGCCAAGTTGAATGCCTCGTAACTCGCAGTGAGTAAACAAGAATTGCAATTTATGACGCTGGCGGAGGGGCTCTCTAAATAACGGTTCGCTTTTCTTACTGTAGAAAAAATGAAATTGAGACGCGCGGGATGGGAACATGTAAGCGTAATCCAGCACATTGAGATACGGTGCGCCCCCTGCGGAGTTTTGGGTCGACGCCGAATACATGTCGACAATGCCCTGCTGTGTTTTTTTCACACAGTTGGTTTGTCCACAGATTTGGTTACTACCAATAAACTCAACGCGAATCGCGCCGTTTGTTCGTTGTTCAAGGTCTCTGGCGAAAAAAAGCTGTGCCGATTTTTGAATATCGAGGTTTTTCTCGTTAAAACCTGACGCACCAAATTTCAATTGGAATTTTGGCGGTGCAGAATAGCGTTCGTTTTGGGTATTCTCGGCGGCTCTCGCCAGCGTAGATACGGTGGCTCCTACTCCCAATGTACCCGCGGCGATCAGGGTTGATGTCATCCCAAAATGGGCGGACACCTTCATAAAGTCCCTTCTCGTGAGTATCTCCCGATTTTTGCTCATGCTCGCACTCCTTTGTGTTGGCTTTCGCTCAAACGTTTACGCTGGCATGCCGACATTTGCGTTCTCAAACAGAGCGGTCTGTGTTCACTCATCGCGCTCTGTAATCCAAGCAATCCAACGTTCAGTCGATAGATTTGCCCTACGTTCGTCATCATTCTCCAACCACCGAAATGTTAATGGCTGGTTAATTTTCGAACCGGACCATTCCATTTATGGCATAGAAAAACCAAAATTCAAGCCTTGACTATGAAAATCGAGATAACTAGTCTCATATTTTAATGTTTGAGAATTTCCAAGTTTGGATTGAGTCAAGAGGATGTCGCCTTGAATTCATGACATCTACTAGCAAACAGGGAGAAGGAAAAAAGATGGGATTATCTTCAAATCATTACGATTTTATCGTGGTCGGTGCGGGATCAGCAGGGTGCGTACTCGCCAACAGGCTGTCCGAAAACCCTTCCATTCGGGTACTTTTGATAGAAGCTGGCGGGAAAGACAACAATCCTTGGTTGCATATACCGGTTGGATATTTCAAAACGATGCATAACCCAAAAACAGATTGGTGTTATGTCACCGAGCCTGATCTCGGTATTAATTCACGCCAATTACAATGGCCAAGAGGAAAAGTGCTTGGGGGCTCTAGCGCACTCAATGGTTTGTTGTATGTTCGCGGGCAAGCGGAAGATTACGACCATTGGGCAGCGTTGGGGAACCAAGGCTGGTCTTATCAAGAAGTTCTACCCTACTTTAAAAAATCAGAAGACCAAGAACGCGGCTCGGATGATTATCACGGCGTAAACGGTCCGCAAAAAGTCAGTGATTTACGATTACGTCGCCCCATTGCTGACCATTTTATTAACTCAGCGATCAAGCTAGGCATCCCCTACAATCCTGATTGCAATGGTGACGTTCAAGAAGGCGTGGGTTACTTCCAACAGACAGCGTATAAGGGTTTTCGTTGGAGTACGGCAAAATCCTTTTTACGCCCCGCTAAACAACGAGAAAACCTGGATATTCTCACTCATCACCATGTCTCAAAAGTGTTGTTTGAAGACAAAACCGCCGTCGGTGTTGAAGTGATCAAAGACAAGGTTAAACGGCAAATTATGGCAAGTCGCGAAGTCATTTTAAGCGCGGGTGCCATTGGTTCGCCGCAGTTACTTCAACTCTCAGGCATTGGCCCTGCTTCTCTGCTCAAAGAGCTCAATATCCCTGTTTTACATGACCTGCCGGGCGTCGGTGAAAACTTGCAAGATCACCTGCAAGTAAGATTGGTGTTTAAAACCAGCGAACGTACGCTTAATGATGAATTAAACAGCCTCGTTAAACGTGCCATGGTAGGGCTGCAATATCTCTTTACGCGGACCGGCCCTCTGACATTGGCCGCAAGCCAAGTGACCATTTTCACTCAATCTTCTTCCCATTTGACGCGGCCAGATATTCAATTTCACATGCAACCGCTCAGTGCGGATAAGCCTGGAGATGGCGTACACCCATTTTCTGCGTTTACTGCATCAGTGTGTCAACTTCGCCCTTACAGCCGAGGAAGTGTAAAAATCACTTCTACGGATCCCCTTGCGCACCCTGCCATTCAGCCCCGCTACCTTTCGGACGAACGCGACCAAACCGTGATCATCAATGCGATAAAAGTGGCGCGAAATATCGCCAGCACGCCACCGCTTTCTGAGCATATTTTGAGTGAATATGTACCTGGAGAGAAATACCAAACCGATGAAGAATTGCTGGTCGCGGCGAGAGAATACAGCCAAACCATATATCACCCGACAAGCACCTGCAAAATGGGCATTGATGACATGGCCGTCGTGAACCCAAGACTACAGGTTTATGGAGTGAAGAATTTGCGTGTGGTAGACGCATCGATCATGCCGGAGATCGCCTCTGGCAACACCAATGCACCCACCATTATGATCGCCGAAAAGGCATCAGACATGATTTTGGAAGACAACGCTATCCCACATTAGATATTGAGAATCACGCCTTAAAAACACAGCAATTGGCGATCAAATCGCCTTTGCTGCTTACTCGTCGGTGATACCGAATTCAGCCACCGCCAAACGCTGAGCAGCGCGACGCAACAGCGGTAAATACTGTCTAAGTTCTTCCGGCGTTTTTCGAGCAGAAGGCGCATGCACTGCCACGGTAAACGCAACACGGTTATCGTTATCAATCACAGGAACAGCAAGCGCGACCATATCATCAAGAAACTCTCCTGAATCCATACCGACCCCATCTTCGGCGATTTTCGCCAAATGGGTTTCTAACTGATCGATATCAGTGATGGTTTGCGCCGTTTCACGCGTGAGGTTCATGCTTTTGAGAAGACGTTTACGTGCGGTCGGTTTCATGTCTGAAAGAAACAATTTGCCAGATGCCGTGCAATGTAACGGATAGTGCGTACCGACAGGTAAGTGAATACGATAAGGCCAGTTGGTTTCGACACGTTCTAAATATAAAATTTCATAGCCGTCCAGAATGGTAAGGTTGCAGGTTTCCCCGATTTCATCAGACAGCTCTTTAAGAATGGTATAGCGGTGCACATTGATGGAGGAATTCTTTAGCGTGTCTCTGGCTAAATCTCGTAAACGAGGACCAGCGGTGAAACGCTTGCCATCAGGCTCTCGCTGCAGGAGTCCCTCTTCTTCCATCTGTTGTGCGATCCGGTGAACGGTTTGTTTTGGAAGATCTAACTCTTCGGCAAGATAAACACTAGAGAGCGGCTTGTCTGCTTTCACAATCTTTTCAAGGATATGAAAACCACGAATAAGTGTTGATTGTGTTTCCTTCATTCTACCCTTCCGTTTGTCGTTTGTTCTTTATTGGAACGTGAAAAATGAAACATCAAAGTATCTTGATTTTATTAAGCATCGATAAAGATAGCCAACTCTCATCCATTTATTGAGACATTGAGTCCTGAATGTTCGAAAATTGCATTAGTTAACCGAGCAAAGAAACTCCACAGTTCGGGCTATTGTTTACACTGCATCTATTGACACAAATCACATATGCGACTGGTTAAGAGAGTATGGAGTCGATGAAGCGCTGTGCCGAACAGCAACTTTTCGTGCGATAAAAAAATATTCCACATGTTCAACGCAGCGTTTACTACACCACAGGTATAGCTATAAGCACTCACTCTAGCCTGTCAATATAAATTACCACTTTATGTAATAACTGGAACGATCACGAGAGATATCATAAGAATAACTCACTGACTTGACGACATTTTATTCAGTGAGATTTATCCGCGTTATCTCAAAAATCCCTTTATCACTGGACTCGCCAGAGAAATAGCCAACATTCCCCCTCAATATAAACAGCATAGTATGTTGAAAAACATCTAATTTAAGAATTTATATCTCATAATTAACAAAATGTCTCATTATGAAACATTTGCAAAACTTAATTTAATATCGAGAACCTAATCCAGTTCACCGAAAGAATGCTTGGAAAATTAGGCACCAACGCGTTTGAATCCCCTCCCACTATTAAGGTTGTAATCAGTAGTCAATGTGGTTCAGGGAAAAGAAGTGATGTACTCAAATATAGATACGCTTGGAGATGTACTTGCAACGGCCAGCAAGATTGAAGGAAAGGGTATCTACTTTTCGCATCATAGAGACAGCGCAGTATTCTTGAGTTATAAGCAGTTGTGGCACGATGCTAATCAACTCGCTTGCACATGGCGTCATCTGGGCGTTAAGCCGAAACAGAAAATTGTTTTTCAGCTAGAAGACAACAAAAATTTCGTCACTGCTTTTTGGGCATCAATCATTGGAGACTTCATCCCTGTCCCTGTTGCGTATGGCAATACTGATGCGCATTTCAAAAAACTTGATGCCATATTTTCCGTTTTAGAAGAAAGTTGGACAGTCACGGACTCCAGTTCAGAAACGACATTATTTGGCAAAAATCAGCAATCAAAACTCCTTTCTGTCGATATTGACAGTGACAATACTCTGCCAAAAATCCATACACCAAACACAACCTCAAACGATTTAGCGTTTATTCAGTTCTCTTCAGGCTCTACAGGTCTGCCAAAAGGCGTTATGTTGAGCCACAAAAACATCATTACAAACAACATCGCCACGATTGAAGCGACTGAGACAACGCAAGCTGATACGACGTTCAGCTGGATGCCATTAACACATGACATGGGTCTAATTGGTTTTCACATCAATCCTATGATGGTGGGTTGTGATCAATACATCATGCCGACAGCCAGCTTTATTCGTGATCCTTTGAGTTGGATTCGTAATGTCAGCGACGCTAAAGCGACCGTTCTCTCCTCCCCTAATTTCGGTTACCACTACCTACTAAAGCGGCTTGAAAACAGTAAGAAAACCCCTAACTGGGAACTGAATAATGTCAGGCTCATTTTTAACGGTGCTGAACCCATCAATGTCGATTTGTGCAATGCATTTTTAGGCAAACTGAGTGCCTTTAACCTCAAAAGTAACGTGATTTTTCCCGTCTACGGACTGGCCGAAGCCACACTGGGAGTGACATTTCCCAAAGCGGGAAAAACCCTGCAAAGCATCACACTCGACAGAGCAACACTTCATATGGGCACAAAAGCCCAAGAAGACAATAACGGGGCTTCCTTTGTTGCTCTGGGCTCACCGATCCCTGGCATGGAAATCAGAATCGTAAAAGGGAGCGAGCAATGCGAAGAGCTCACTGTTGGTGACATTTACATCAAAGGTGACAGTGTCACTCGCGGGTATTTCAACGCGCCAGAAAAAACGGCCGATACTATTTCTGAAGATGGATGGCTAGCAACCGGAGATCTTGGATTTATAAAAGATGGTGAGCTTTATGTAACGGGTCGAAGCAAAGATCTTATTATCATAAATGGTCAGAATATCTACCCTCATGACCTCGAGCAGTCGCTAGCCATTAGCGAGTTGACACCTTTGGGCTCGGTCGCGGTGGTATCAATCACCCCTTCAGAAGAAACAGCTATGCCAAAGTTGGCTGTCTTCGTTCAGTATCGCGGATCTTTGGAAGCGTTTCTAACGGTGAAAACGCACATTGAGTCAACGCTTTCAGCTGAACATGGCATTTTCCCCGATCTGGTCATTCCGATTAAGTTAATTCCGAAAACCACCAGCGGCAAGCTGCAACGTTTTCAACTAAAACAACGCGCCGAAAAGGGCGAATTCGAACAGATAACCTCAAACATTCAGAATTTAGTCAGTGAGAAACGCAATGATTCTCCGCTAACAGAAACGGAAAATCGACTTTCAGGTTTATGGCAAGAAGTACTTCGTTGCTCCTCGGTATGCAAATCCGACAATTTCTTCGCCAAGGGCGGCAACTCTTTGGATGCAGTGTTTCTGCTTCAGCGAATTTCTCATACATTCGGAATAGAAGTGCCTCAATCAGACCTTCATTCCTATTTAACGCTTGAAACCATGGCGAAAGCCATTGATGACACCGCCTTACAAAAAGACGCCGCGGCTCCCCTCTTCGTGCAGGAAACACAAGGCGCATACGCCTTAACAAAAGCCCAGTTGGCGATGTTTGCCCTATGCCAACGAGACACACATACGGCGTACAACATCACTGCGGCAGTGTCCATTGAGTCTAATGTCAACCGCTCTGTCATAACCGCGAGTGCCAAATCCGTTTTCAGCAATCATCACCAAGTGTTGGGAGCCAAGATTGAGGTTTTAGATGACCGGCCTCAATGGGTTTGCGGCATTAAAAACAACCTACACGCTATTGGTCAAGAGATAGAGTTTAGAGAAGATACTCCTCTCGAGACACAATTAGAAAACGTTGCAGAACCGTTTTCGATTTTAGATGAACGCCTTGTACGCCTCTATTTTGGCTATCATCTCGGAAAGACAGTTTTAATCATTGATTGCCACCACTTGCTTTGCGATGGGCTCTCTCTTCCGAACCTATTTGATGAATGGGTATCAACGATATGTGGCCAAACCAAACCCAATTCTCAATCCACGAATGCGTTTGTTCACTATGCTCGCTATCAATCAGAAACCAATCCAAACAAACTGAACTATTGGAAAGCCTCCACAAAAGTACGACCAGAAGACCTTGTTTGGCCGCTTCAATCCAAAAGGCCTGCCAAACAAGACTTTCAAGGGTACGCAGCACTCGCGTCGTTCAATAAAGCCGACACCAAAAAATTTGAAAAGCTGGGAGCAAAAAGTGGCACCAGCCTGCAAAACCTGCTGCAGAATATGTTTCAAATCTGGGTGTCAAAACACTGCGGACAAACACAGTTTTCTCTCGGCATCCCCGCTACTCAACGCACGCCTTCATCCATTTTATTGCCGGGCATGTTTGTTGACTCTCTGCTCGTTGACGCTCACGTGGATTACTCGCTGTCTGCTGAAGAAAACTTGAGAGCTCTTGAGCTTCATATTAAGGCGCGACATGACAACCTCATCCCGTTCTCCGAAGTAGTCAGTCTGTCTGAAAGCCCAACATCACAGAGCAGGAACGCGTTGTTTGACGTGATGTTCGTATATCAACCCATTCCAAAACAGTTCATCGACAAAGGGTATGAACATATTCCGCTTCATAATGGAGGGGCAAAAGTCGACGTAACACTTTTTGTTCAGCATCAGGCTGGCAAAGTGCTCCAACTCATGCTGGAAGGCTCTCGCTCACTCTTCTCTCACGACGCATTGTCGGTGATGCTTAATGACTTTGTCGCCACTTTAAATCTTCTGGCGGATCAATCTGGTCGCAAATTAAACGCGGTGCTCTTTGAGGGCCGAAATATCGTTCCCGTGAGTGAGAACACACGAGATTATGACAAATCTCAAACCATCAGTTCATTACTCGATGATTGTGCCAATGCCTATCCTGGCACCATCGCCTTGGTCAATGGCGGGAGTTTCTGGACATATGAGGATGTGTATGAAACGAGCCACCAAATCTCAAATTCACTCTCCGCAAAGGGCGTAAAAAAGGGGCAAATCGTTGCTGTCATTGGTTCGCGCTCAGCCCAGCTGCTGCCGCTACTAACAGGAATAAACAGACTAGGGGCCTGCTATGTGCCCATTGACGACAGTTTACCTTTACGAAGAAAAGAAAAGATCCTCAAGGCAGCCAGTCCTTCGCTCGTTGTAACTGTTACGCCCCCAAACGATAGTATTAATACAAACTTGCTTGAGCAGTTCCAACACTGCATGACTTCCGAGCTTGTTGCCGACGTTAGGGCATCAACATCAGCACACGTTGAGTCTCAGGCGATGCCTGATGATTTGGCCTATATCATTTTTACGTCTGGCTCGACGGGAGAACCTAAAGGCGTCACGGTGACGAACCAAGGGCTGGCAAACTACCTTCAGTTTGCAAAGAGATATAACAGCGCAATGCCGATGAATATGGCACTGTTCACGAGCATTTCTTTCGACCTTACGGTAACGACTCTTTTTTCGCCACTTTGTAGCGCCGGACAATTAGTGCTATCCGCTTCAGATTCGTTATACGACCAACTCGCTGCCGTTCTTTCAGATAGCACGATCAATACGTTAAAGCTTACTCCCGCCCACCTTGATGTGCTCACCACACTCGCGGAGCAAGCAGCGACGCCGACCGAACATCTGACGTGTTTCATTGTTGGGGGTGAGCAACTCAGTACGCCGCTTGCACAGCGTGCTCAAGCCATATTTAAAAACGCAAAAATCATAAATGAATATGGACCAACCGAAACAGTCGTTGGCTGTATAACGCACACTTACCACGCAATAGACAACAGCTATCATGCTGTGCCAATTGGTGAAGCGGCTGACAACGTTTCTATTTACCTGTTAGACAAGGCTGGAAATCAAGTCGAAAACGGGAAGTCGGGTGAGATCTGGATTGGCGGTGATGGTGTTTCGCCAGGTTACTTTAATGACACACAGAAAACTGCTTCAGCATTTATACAGCCTCAATTTACATGCCAAGGAAAACTCTACAGAACTGGCGATATCGCTTACCAAAATTCGCGGAATGAGCTGGTGTATGTCGGTAGAGAAGGAAACCAAGTCCAACTGCGCGGGTATCGAATTGAAACGGAAGAAGTAGAATCGTTACTTTTGCAAACTAAAGACGTTATCACCGCCTGTGTGCGCGTTTGCAACTTGGCTGAAACACCGCAATTGGTCGCTTTCTACACCGCCGACCAAGATTTAAATAGTCTTCTCGCGCCCTTGTATGACGAGTTACCTGATTACATGGTGCCTCAGTGTGCTATCCGTGTTGAGCACATGCCGCTGACTACCAATGGCAAAATCGACAACAACGCACTAGAGCTTATCGCACAGCAATACAATGAGAGTCACCTGACTTCCATCGACGAAACAGCCTTTGACGAAAAGGAAACTGCGCTTAAGCACGCTTGGGAGCAGGTACTTAGCCACAATGCTATTTCATTAAGCAGTGACTTTTTCCGTGCGGGTGGTGACTCCATCAAAGCACTGCAAATTGTAGCGCACCTGCGCAGTACCGGGTGGGAGCTGGATACCAGAGAAATTCTCGTTAACCCCACTTTTCAGTCCATGGCGGCAAAACTGAAAGTACTGGAGTCAGAACGACACTACTCGCAAGAAACTCTCGACGGTGATGTAGCACTTACACCTGCAATGCAGTGGTTCTTTAACCAACAATTTGTTAATCCAGAACACTATCACCAATCCGTGTTGTTAGATGTGCCTATCTCTCTTACTCCCGACCTTTTAGAGAATGCACTCAAGCATATACTCCTCCACCATGATGCGCTCAGATTGCGATTTGATAGGGGTTCCGCGCAGTATCAGCACCCAGAGACGATTAATAAGTTTCACCTCTCTGTTGCTAGTGAATCAGCCCAAAATACTCTGGTTGCCATTGGCGAAACCGCGAAGCGTGACTTTTCGTTTGATGATGATTGGCTATTCAAAGCGGTTTACGTTACAAGTTCACAACCCAAGCTTTTGCTGATCGCACATCACCTCATTATTGACGGTGTTTCTTGGCGAATCGTGCTTGAAGACTTATCGCTTGCGGTAAATAGTTTGCTGAACCAGGCAGACATATCCTTGCCGTTGAAGTCCGCGAGCCTGCATGACTACCAAACACTGCTAGCGGCTTCGCTAAAAGCCACTTCTGAAACTGACAAGCAATATTGGGAAGCCGCGACGGCTTACCCATTAAACATAGAAAATCCGCCCATTAGCGATAAACCCGCTACACAGACCCAAAAACTGACTATTCCGTCCGACACATTAAAAGAGTTGGATGGAGATATTCACGGCGTTTTCAACACACAAAAGCAGGACCTTCTCCTTGCTTCTCTTGCGATGGCGTTGAAGCCACTCACCTCACAGAGACGTTTTAGCATCGAGGTTGAATCACACGGTAGAGAGTTAGAAGGGATTGATTTGTCTCGCTCTGTCGGTTGGTTCACTGCAATCTACCCCGTTATGTTCAGCACCATTGATGATGCAAATGCCGTTATCCGTGATGCTAAAGAAGGCACAAGAAACGCGCCTCATTCCGGCCTAACTTACTTAGCCCGCGAGGTCCAACAACAATCCTCAGGAATTCCTGCTTGCAGGTTTAACTACCTGGGCACGTTAAACATCAGTGCAGAATCTGAAAACCTTTCGTTGAACTTCGCCCCTACGGGTGTAGATAGCGATGAACAAAACGGAACGACGGCACTCTTCGAATGTGATTGCTGGATTCAGGACGGCGGCTTGGTATTACAGGTCAAAACTGCCTTTTCTAATCCTTCGCCTCACGGCGAAGTACTTCTAAAACGATGGGCAAACGAACTTGATCTGCTAATCAAGCACTTAAAACAAGCAAGTGACATCCATTTCACGCCTTCTGATTTTGGCGATGCCGAGTTAAGTCAGGAAGACTTGGACGCATTGTTTTAACGACAAAAGCCAGATCAGTTATACGCGATATCGAACTTCGAGAAAGACAAGGAACAGCAACATGTCAGGAATTGACAAAAGTAACGTCTCAGCCATCCTCCCTCTTTTGCCCTTGCAGGAAGGCTTACTTTTTCATCATATTTCCGAGCCTGACAGCCCTGTTTACTTTGAGCAGCTTAGATTAAATGTGAGTGGCGACATTGACATAGACCGCCTTCAATTTGCGTGGAACCGCGTTGTAGAAAACAACGATGCACTTCGCACCGTTTTTCGTTGGCAAGGGATAGATAAGCCCGTTCAAATTGTGCTAAAAAAACGCTCGCTCGATATCGAACAGATATCGCGCCAACAAGCGAATGACAACACCCTTTCAACGCTGAGAAGTCCTTCACGTTTGGATTTGCAATCTCATCCTATTCGTTTGAGTGTTATCGAAAAAGACGCCAATGTTTTTACACTTGTCCTGAGCTTTCACCACATTCTTCTTGATGGCTGGAGCAGTGCGCTGATTCTAAAATCCCTGCTGGGCCTATACAAGAACAATGCATTAACGCTGGATAAGACCGCACCGACCAAAGATATACACGAGGCATGGAAGAAAACCGACACCAATAAAGCCCTTGATTGGTGGAAAACGTCAACATCAAACGCCGAAGTGAATCGAGCGTTACCAAAACGTACGTTAGAGATACTGGATGTCAAAAGCCATTCAGTTTCAGACAATAAAATTGTGCTCCCCATTTCGAGCCCAATACAGGCGCGAATCGAGGCCCTCACTGAAAAAGAAGGCGTTACTCCGGCAGCAATATTTCACGCAGTGTTCTCGTTATGCCTGCGCTTCTATCAGAACCAAAAAAACCTAACATTTGCAACGACAGTGTCGGGGAGAAATCTCCCTGTGCTCAATATTGCTGATACGGCAGGGTTATTTATCAATACCCTGCCCTTTTGTGCCGAATTGGAAATGACCATGCCATTTTCTGATTGGGTTAAAAAAGTTCAGCTGCAATTGGCGGGCATTAATGAACACAGTTCTGTCGCGTTAAAGGACGTTCATACCCTTACCGCAATCCCTCAAAATGCCAGACTGTTTGACAGTTTGTTGGTCGTTGAAAATTACCCTCTCGACACCACAATAGCGGACGGAACAGGGTTCAGTATTCAGTCGGTGGAAACAACAGAAGAAACTGATTTCGACCTTACGCTCGCCATCACCCAGATGAACGGATACGAATGTAATCTGATTACTCAATCTGGCAAATTCGACCCAAGTTTTGGCCACGTCTTTTTAGCACACTTTTCTACCCTGCTTGAAAATGCAGTGTCCGAACCTACGCGCCAGCTCAAAAGCTTATCTCCCGTTGAAAGACGCACGACTGATTCGACAATAGCGCGCCCTGAATACAACAGCGACTTGGTCACGCAACTCAAACTCGCCGTTGATAATTTTGGAGAGCGCACAGCCCTGTCAAACCCTGAACAGTCCATCACTTATCAGGAACTCGATAAATTAAGCAATAAGGTCGCCGCCGGTCTCGCTAGTATGGGGATTCGAAAAGGCGATGTTGTCGGAATCAGCTTACCCAGAGGCACCGACATGGTTTTGGCGATTTGGGGTGTACTAAAAGCTGGGGCCGCCTACCTGCCTATTCTTCCTGACTTACCGAAGAAACGTTCTGCTTTCATGATAGAGGACACGGGAGCCAAGCTTTGTATCGTCTCGGGGCAATCACCACTCGCGAGCACTCATTCGGTAGCAGACGTCAACGACCTTCTGAGCACGGAAGGTGACGCGCCGTCAGTTAGCATTGACAGCAGTGACACCGCTTACATCATCTACAGCTCAGGTTCAACAGGACAGCCCAAAGGTATTCTCACTCCGCATGGTGCCGTTGCAGGTTTCGCCGCGTCTCCCACCTACGTAGAGATATCGGAAAATGATCGCGTATTGCAGCTCTCTTCCTACGGTTTTGACGGTTCGGTGTTCGATATTTTCACAACCTTATGCAACGGTGCAGAGCTCGTTCTTTTAGATGAAGCGTTACTGTCAGATCTCAATGCGCTGACCGATTACATTTCGGACCAAAATATTTCCATCTTTTTTGTCACTACAGCGTTGTTTAACGCACTGGTTGACACCAATCTCTCTGCCTTAGAGCAAGTAAATCGGATTCTGTTCGGTGGGGAAAAAGTCTCGGTTCCACATGTAAAAAAGGCGTTTAGAAAGCTGGGGCCAAATAAACTTGTTCATGTGTATGGCCCAACAGAGACCACGGTTTTTGCTGCCGCGTATCCTATCCAGTCAACGCAATTGGTCAATGGGACGATCCCAATTGGCTCGGCCATCAATAATTCTACTTTCCATGTCCTTGACGTTGACCAGCTACCCTGTCTTCCGGGTGTAGCGGGAGAGCTTTATATCGGTGGTCCAGCACTGGCCAAGGGGTATTTAAATCGTCCCGACTTGACGCAAGAACGTTTCACAAACGTACCCCATACCCAAGACTGGGCATATCGTACAGGCGATGAAGTTGTCGAAACAGAAAATGGCGTGCTCATTTTCAACTCGCGGTTAGACTCCCAAGTGAAGATTCGGGGGCTTCGCATTGAACTCGGCGAAATAGCATCACAACTTATTGATGTAACAGGCGCATCTGATGTCTATGTGGCGGTTCAAGGCAACGATTCAGGCAACGGCTATATCATCGCCTACCTGTGCCAAAACGACATGCCAAGCAAGGAAGAGATCACTGCTGAGCTGGCTGAGTTTTTACCCCGATACATGCTGCCTCAACACTATATCCGTCTCGATAGGCTTCCTCTAACTGCGAACAACAAAGTCGATCTTAACGCGCTCCCGACGCCGGAAACAGAAAGGTCTGGTGAACCAGTGCAGCCAAAAACGGAGACCGAAGTTAACCTGCTTGCAATTTGGCAGAAAGTGTTGGTTCAACCCACGCTTTCGGTGACCGATGACGTATTTAATTTTGGTGCAAATTCTATCGCTTTCAGCCGTGTATCGGCTCAAATGCAGAAGCACTTCGGTAAACAACTCGACATAAAAACCTTGTTTTCGAGCACTACCGTTAGAGAGCAGAGCCATTTGCTTGATACGCAACGCGAGGAAAACACGCTGGGGAATATAGAACGCAATGCGTCGCTCAACGCTATCCCCGCCACCTCTATCCAAGCGGGTCTGTATACCCAAGCTCAAATGCAACCTGGCAGCACAGCGTACAACATGCCCATCGCTTTCTCCTTGCTGGGCGAAACAACAACAGAGCAAATCTCTGTTGCTTTCCAACGCGTTTGTCAGCGTCATCCTGTACTCTTCTCTCGCTTCCATTACGATGCTGACCAGTTACACCAAACCGCCAAGGTTACCCCTCTTTCTGCTCGCCAATATGACGCCGAAATGCCTTTTGAAGATTGTTGGAAAGACTTTGTTCAGCCGTTTGATCTCACTGATGGCAAGCTGGTGAGATTGGGCTTACAAGCATTGGAGAATAGGCATCGAATATTTATCGATATCCACCATATCGTCGCCGATGGTGTGTCCATCCTTGTACTGATCAACCAATTCCTTGATCAATTGGAAGGCAATACTAATGCAGTTGTAGAACCAGAAGTACGCTTTGGCGATTATGCTGTTTGGCAAGCAAGCGACACAAATCAAAGCCGCATCAAACACCAAAAAGATTTCTGGCAAAACACGCTTGTTGATATCCCACCGCGTCTTGACTTGATTACTGACTTCCCGCGCCCAGACAAAAGAACATTTAAGGGAGAGCAGTTCACGTTCGATTTTGATGCTGAAGTGTCTGGGAAAATTCGCACCACCTCTAACGCAAAGGTAAGCGTCAACACCCTGTTTTTCACTGCATTTCATCTTGTCTTGGCCAAATACAGCCAACAAGCAGATTTCTGCTCATCCATTCTGAGCACAGGACGAACGCATCACCAAACGCAGGAAATGGTCGGAATGTTCAACAACTTCCTCCCTATTCCTTTCAGCTGTGAGGCCAATCAAAGCGTACAAGAGCTCCTCGAGGGTCAACAAGAACGACTTCTTGAAGCGTTACAAAACCAAGATTTCCCTTATCACGATATGGTGTCCCATTGGTCTCAACCCGAGCCTGGCAGAAATCCCTATTTCGATACCATGTTCGTTTTTCACAACCAACTTTCAACGGCTGAGGCACTGAAGACAAACGCCTTCTTACTTGAGAAGCTCGACACGCCATCACACTTTGCCAAACTTGATCTAAAACTCGACATCTATCCTTCTAGTGCACATGGCTATACCGCCACGATTGAGTTCAGCACAGAGCTATTTAAGCGTGAAACGATTACATCTCTCGCTCAGCAATTTCAGTTTGTTATCAGACAGATTATCTCTGATGCTAACACCCTTGTAAGAGACATCATGCTTGTCGAAGAAAACGAGAAGCAGCAACTCTTAGAAACCTTTAATGACACCTACGTAGATCGACAACTCTCGTTACCGCTAATCGAAAGGTTTGAGCAACGGGTTCTGGAGCAGTCTGGGGCAATTGCAATATCCTCGAAAGATGGCGTCCTTACTTGGTCGGCGTTCAACAGAAAGGTAAATAGACTCGCGCACTATTTGCGAGAGGAGGGCGTTGGTCCAGAGTCAATTGTTGCCGTTCAAGTACCCCGCAGTTTGGACATGATGGTCGCACTTTTCGCCATCACAAAAGCAGGTGGTGCTTGGCTACCGATTCACCTTGATAACCCAGAAAAACGCACGCAATACATTCTTGATGACAGTGACGCCATTTTGCATTTGCATTGGGCATCCCCTCTGTCGGCATCCCCTTGTCGTTCCATCGACTTGCACACCCTAGATACGTCAGGTTTTAGCGAAACCAACCCAAAAAGGCTTCATTCGCCTGCAAACCTTGCTTACGTTATCTATACATCTGGCTCAACCGGTGAACCCAAGGGTGTGCTCATTGAACATGATGCATTGGTAAATCGCCTCGATTGGATGCAATCTCGCTACCCAATTTCAAATTTCGACACCGTTTTGCAGAAAACACCTTACACGTTTGACGTTTCAGTCTGGGAGCTTGTGTGGTGGTCGTTTACCGGTGCTCGTCTATTCCTCCTCGGACAAGACGAAGAAAAAGATCCCCAGTTGATAAGCAAAGCGATCGACGAACAAGGCATTACGTGTATGCACTTCGTGCCATCGATGTTAAGTGAGTTTCTCTCTACGCGATCAGAGCCTAGCGCAAAGACGCTTCATTCACTAAAGCAAGTATTTACCAGTGGCGAAGCACTCACTTATACCCAGGCGTCCGATTTCCAAAAACGCGTCCATGAACCGACTGGTGCGACGTTGCACAATCTTTATGGTCCAACAGAAGCAACGATTGATGTTTCCTATTTCGATTGCGTCTCTACCGAATTCCCGAATGCTATTCCAATCGGGAAGCCTATCGACAACACCACGCTACTCGTTCTCGATCAGCATCTGCAACTTTGCCCGATAGGTGTCGCTGGTGAGCTCTATATTGGCGGTGACAACCTTGCACGCGGTTACCTCAACAAACCACGCCTTACTGCAGAACGGTTTATTAGTAACCCGTTCGGAGACGGACGTTTATACAAAACCGGAGACAAGGTGCGCTGGAAAGCATGTGGCAACATCGAATATTTGGGTCGACTGGACCATCAGGTGAAAATTCGTGGCCAGCGCATTGAAACGGGGGAAATTGAATCCGTTCTCTCACAAATAACGAATGCGTGTCACGTAGGCACCTATTCAGACGGGAACAACGAACTTCAGCTCGCTGCTTGGTATGTACCGGTGCCCTCTCGCAGCCTTTCAAACCAAGAGTTAAGAAACTATCTGTTGACTCAATTGCCTTCATACATGGTGCCATCGGCTTTTGTACCGTTAGACAACATGCCTTTGACCGGAAACGGAAAGCTTGACCGAAAAGCACTCCCTCCTCCTCAGCTCAGCAGTACCTTCGTGGCCCCCGTCAATCAGACGGAGGCGACGTTGGCAAACATCGTCGAGCACATCCTCAAACGGGATAAAGTGGGTCGGGAAGATGATTTCTTTTTAATTGGCGGGCACTCGCTATCTGCCACCCGACTCATGGCAAAAATTCGAGAAGAGTGGGATATCGCCATACCATTGAGCGACATCTTTGCGTACCCAGTTATCAAGGCATTGGCAACACAGATAGAACAAGCCTCCCCGACAGATGTCGCGGTAATAGCAAAACAGCCAATTGAAGAACAAAAGGTGCTTTCTTTTGGCCAACAACGTATGTGGTTAGTCGACAAGATCGACCACACAAAAGGGCGCTACAACATCCATACAAGACTTCAACTCAATGGCGTTCTTGATGTTATGGCGTTAGAAAAAGCGATTCAACGCACCTTAGCGCGCCATGATGTACTGCGAACTGCTTATACCGCTAATGATGGCACTGTCGCTCCGGTTGTTCACAATAACCTTGGTTTTGAACTCACCATCACGAACCACAGCACATTAAATAACGAAGCACATCAGGCTGCGCTAAATGCACTATCGGAAATTGAAAGCACTTATGCCTTTGACTTGGCAAAAGAAATACCTCTGAGAGCCCAGCTTGTCAACGTCGCTGATGACAATCACACACTGCTACTCACCATGCATCACATCGCGTCTGATGGATGGTCTCTGGGTGTGTTGACCCAAGAAATTGGTGCGCACTATCGAGATATCACGAGTGGCCATTCTACCTCCCTAGAACCGCTTGAGCTCCAATATTCAGACTATGCAAACTGGCAGCGTGAATTTGAAAACAGTGATGCATTTTCCCGTCAAAAAGACCATTGGCTGACGTCGCTCGATGGCTTACCCGAATGTCACGCGCTGACGCTGGATTCGGCAAGACCTGCAGTGCAGACCTATCGTGGAGATCGATACACAAGGTCACTGCCGGCGTCCTTAACTGATGCGGTGTATTCCTACGCAAAGGAATCAGGTTCCACCGCCTTCATGGTGCTTCAAACCGCATTCAGTTTACTTATTAGCAAGTACTCAAATGAATCAGACATTGTGATGGGTACCCCCATCGCAAACCGCGAACAAACCGGTGTCGAAGAGCTTATCGGTTTTTTCGTCAACACCCTTGTTCTTCGTTCTGATATCGACGCTTCCCGCACTTTTTCTGAGCAGTTGAAAAAGAACAAACAGGTACTTTTAAACGCATACGCCAATCAGCAATATCCATTTGAACAGCTTGTTGATGAGCTGTCGCCTTCACGAAGCCTCAGCCACCATCCTTTATTCCAAATTATGATGGTGATGCAGAATCAGGATATTTCGTTTCCGACTATCGATAACCTTACGATCACCGCTGATGATGTTCCGTCATCCGTGGCGAAGTTCGATCTGCTCTTAGATGTAGCAGAAACGGATAACTCTTTAAGATTCCATTGGGATTACGCTGCCGATTTATTTGCCCAAGATACAATCAAACAAATGGCAACGCACTTTGAACAATTGTTGTTCAGTGTTTTGAAGCAGCCAAATGCACGTCAATCAACATTCAGCCTTTTAACTCAAGAAGAGCAAACACGCTCATCTGATGCTCTGCGAAAAGCCTGTTCGTTGGAGGTAGGAAGCCAAGACGCCATCGTTCAGCGCTTTGAAGACACAGTTCGACGCTTCCCTAAACATATTGCTGTTTCATTCGACAATCAGACAATCAGCTACGAAGCATTGGATGCATCCGCCAGTCAGCTTGCACATCTTTTGGTCGAACACGGTGTCTCGATAGACAAGAAAGTTGCGTTGATTGCTGAGCCGGGCTTCGACATGATCATTTCTATTCTGGCCATATTGAAATCTGGCGCTGCATACGTCCCGGTAGACCCTCATTCCCCAGAGCAGCGTATTCAGCATATTTTGTCGGACTGCGATGCCTCGCTTGTACTAAAAGCAACTGAACTCGATACACCGACAACATCCGTTCCGACATTGGCGTTGAGGGCGGAAGACACTCACGCGAGATTGCAAAATCTTCCTACGCACTTCCAATCTTGTGTCGCGAAGGACCAGATTGCCTATGTCATTTATACCTCTGGCTCAACCGGCTTACCAAAAGGTGTTCAAGTAACGCACGAGAACGTGATTCGTCTATTTGACAGTACATCAACGGAATTTGACTTCAACGAGCATGACGTTTGGACCCTGTTCCACAGCTTTGCATTTGACTTCTCCGTTTGGGAGATATGGGGCGCGCTTCTAAATGGTGGGAAGCTGGTTATCGTCTCTTCAATGGTGACGCGCTCTCCAAGCGATTTCCGACAAATTCTCAGCTCAGAAAATGTCACGGTTCTCAACCAAACGCCAAGTGCTTTTAATCAGCTCATCGAAGCAGACAAAAAAGTCGAACAACCTCTTTCACTTCGTTTTGTTATTTTTGGTGGTGAAGCACTGACCTTAGGTGCGCTAAAACCTTGGATTGAAAAATATCCTCTCAAAGATACTGCGCTGATTAACATGTACGGAATTACAGAAACAACCGTGCATGTTACCTATAAATCGCTGACTGAAAACGATATTAACCATGCAAAGCAGAGCTTGATTGGCAGTCCAATCAGTGATTTGTATATTTATATTCTTGATGAAGGTCAGGCGTTGCAGCCTACTGGCGTACCCGGAGAAATGTACGTAGGCGGTGCTGGAATTTCTAGGGGTTACTTAAACAGACCTGAGTTAAATCAGTCTCGATTCATACAAGACCCCTACAACCCTGATAAAACCTTGTACCGAACAGGAGATCGCGCGCGCCAACTTGCAAGTGGTGAATTGGAATATCTAGGTCGATGCGACCAGCAAGTGAAAATTCGTGGCTTTCGCATTGAGCTTGGTGAGATTGAACATCAACTGCTTGCCATTGACGGGGTGTCTGAAGCAGTGGTTGTCGCAGAAGATAACTCCATCAGTGCCTTCGTTGTGTCCTCTGAACCACGAACGCGTTCTGAGTATAAAAATGCGCTTGAACAGCATCTACCTACCTATATGCTGCCAGCGTCTTTTACCGAGCTAGAGAGCATTCCACTCACCATTAATGGGAAGGCCGACAAGAACAAGCTACTTGCGATGAAATCCTCGGTCACCTCAGGCATAAACGTTATCCATGCCGAAACTGAGACCGAGCGAAAACTTGTCGAGATATGGCAGAGCTTGTTAGACGCTAAAGACGTCAGTGTGACTGAGAACTTCTTCGACCTTGGTGCGAACTCTTTACTTATCGTTCAGGCGCATAGTCGCATTGATTCAGACTTCCCAGATATTGTTCGCGTCACCGACCTATTTAGCCATACGTCAATTCGCGCGTTGGGCGACTTCATTGATGGCCAAAACAACAAAGTCACTTTACCCGCGACTACCTTGCCCCACTCAATGTTCCACCGCAGTGCAGGCCGATCGATCACCACACTCAAAGCCAATTATCCAAAAGACGCAGTAGCGGTATTTTCCGCTGCCATATCCAATGGCCCTGCGTCTTTATTGGCGGGTCAAGCGAGCATTTTTGCTTACCTTCTGGCGCAATTAAATAAGCAACATAATGTCAATTTCACTTACGCGCTCAATAGTATGCAGTTGGTACCTTTTGCCGTCGATTTAGCAAATTCGAACTCCATTGGTGACATGGTTGAGGAAACAAACAAGAAACTGGTTGAATTGGCAGCGACACAGGTGGGTTATGACACTGCACTGCCCGAACCCTCTCAAGCGCACATCTTGCTTAAAGGTGAACACGCTGACGTGTCTTCCGATGTCTTACAAGAGTTTGATTTAGTACTGACACTTCCAGAGGATTCAGATAACACCTCTTTGTCATTGAGCTTCGATGCAGGACGACTACAAAAAGAGCAGTTGAATAACGTCTTAAGTACGTACTTAAAGCTGTTTGTGTACAGCACAAAGCAGTTAGCAGGAGCAGGCAGTGTTAAGTAATCGATTTATCGTTGCCGGTGGCCTTTTTAGCTCCCAGTTTGCTACAGGCAGCCTGTCCTTCGCGATAAGCCTGTACCTGCTGGATGCAACACAATCAGCTTTGTTGTTCTCTATGGCTGTCGGGGCGTCCTTTGTCCCCTCGGTCGTCATTAGTTTGCTAAGTGGTGTTTGGGTAGACAAGTGGAACAAAAAGCGTGTCGTTTGCCTATGCGATTTCTGTACTGGCCTTATCGCTCTCGCTTTCGTGTTAACCGTCAGCTACGCCGATAACTTAAATACATTGCTGTTCTACATCGTATGCGTTGCGAGTGTGCAGGCGTTACTCACTCTTGCATTCAACAGTGCATTACCCGAGTTGTTCCCCGCCGACGCATTACCATCAGCTAACGGCCTTGTACAATCCGTCTCAGCTGTCACACGGATCGTAGCACCCATATCAGGTGCGCTTATGTATGCGAATATTTCGCTGAATCTTATATTCATGATTTCCGGCGCGATATATTTTGTTTCCGCGATCGCTCAATTAAACCTCCGCTTTACCGAGAAAGAGAGCGAAGAATCGACGATTAACAAAGATTACATCAGTGCCCAACGCGAAGCGTTCGACTACGTTAAGCAGCACCCCTCTATTCGTTTTTTCCTCGTATTCGAAATTTTACTCAATGGTCTCTACCTGCCATTGGTGCTGGTCGCCATGCCTTTCATCATTTATCAGATTTTGGGGGTCAGTCCTCTCCAGCTATCACTTGTTGAAGCAGCCATGGCTGTTGGAACCATTATTGGGGCATTGATCGCGAGTAAAAAAGCCGTTCAAAAAACAGCGATACGGTATTTCTGTTTACTGCTCATTCCTCAAGCCATTCTCATCCTTGTATGGCTATTTCCATTTCCCCAGCAAGCGAATGCCATGCTGATTACGAGCTTTTTTGCCGTAACGTTTGTCGTGTTGGCTTGCTTAAACACCGTACAGAACATTCCCGTGCTTTCACAATTTCAACGCACTGTCCCTCAGCACATGCTTGGCCGATTGTTTGGTCTTTTCTTCGCGCTACTTAACCTCGCGGTACCCGCTGGGATTTGGTTGGTGGGCAGCTTGTTAACCGCAGAGAACTGGCATCAGGTCATCGTTTTTAGTGCAGCTCTTATGGTGCTATTGGGCATTTTCGGGAATAGAAACAAAGGCTTTCATGCATTTATTAACGACGAAAGCCCCGCGACAAAAGAGTATGCGACAACACCGGAACACTAAAATAAAACTAAGGGAATACTATGAGTAGCCACATTGAAGATGCACCCAAACGTGCACCCTCTGCAATAAAGAATATAGGCCGTTCTATTAGCTGGACGATTGCCCATTCTGCAATCTATTTCGGAATTCTGGTACCGCTAATTATTCTATGGTACCAAGTGATGGGTAAGCACGAAGTATATGGTGAGTGGTTCAACCATAACGGCGTAGTTATGATTGTCGTCAATGACATTATTCAGATCTCTGTCTTTTACTTGTTTATCAAATTCATTAAGAAAGAGAACTTATTTAAACGATGCAACTTCGTTTCATTTAGCAAGACAACGGCTCTTTATATCACCGCATTAAGCATTTCTGCGGCGATATTTACACATACGCTTTTCGCGCTACCTTATTTAAAAAACAACTTCGGTGGTTATGAATCTGTCATGGCCTTCTTGGTGGATACACCAAGCACATGGTCATTTGTACTATTCCTTATTATTGGATCGTTTTACAAAGAAATATTCTTCCGTGGTTTGCTATTTAATGAAATGCGAAGAGGCTTACACATTGGTATTTGCTACGCGCTGCTGTGTGTAATTTATACCTACTACTTTGAATTGATGCGTGACATCCCGCTCATGATCTATGCAGCAATAGGTACCTGCCTGTTCACCACCCTTTATCTTTGGACACGTTCAATGTATGCAGCCGTGATCATGCAGTTCCTCTCGACTGGTGGAATTTATGTGCTTCGACACAATGCCATGATCGACCAGTACAACCACACATACCACAATGCACTGTTACTTATCACATTTGGTGTCATTGCCTTCTCTCTTTACAAGGTTTACTCCCTATCCAAAAGATCTACCGTGCATCAGCACAGTGATTTCAAGAAATACGCAGGAAATTAAAGGAATTTTATTATGAGTATGGATACAACGCTAAATTCACGGCAGTTAGAAAAAGGCGGTAAGACCTCCTGGGGAAAAATTATTGCTTTAACCTTGGGTTACCTTTCTGTATATGTTGGGCTTGGTTATGTACTTATCTATTTGCTATTCACCGTGTTGCTAGATGTAAAGCCCTTACAGGATGCTTTCTACAACCTCCCGTTATTAACGGCACTGCTCTATTTCACTATATGCGTCATTCTTTCTGATATTTTCTTCAGAGTACGTGGAAAAAGTTTATATAAGGCCTGTCAATTTAGAAAGTTGGATATGACGACAACGTTTCTAACAATATTCGTGGCCGTTTGTATGTCAATTTTCACCGTCACAGTTGTTAACCTGAGTAGTGTAAAAGCATCACTGCCAGAGCTTGATAACTACATGGCGTGGATAATGGATAAAGAAGCCGCGCCTTTATTTTTGCTGTTCGCACTCGCAATAATTGTTCCTTTCGTTGAAGAAATTGTATTCCGTGGTGCTGTTTACAACGATGTGAAGGATTACAGCAACATTACTGTAGCCATTTTTATCCAAGCCTTGGTTTATGCAGTCATGCAATTCGAATTGGTGGTTGGTATCTACTCGTTCGTTTCCTCGGTGTTTTACATCATGGTCTATATCTGGTTCCGCTCCCTGTGGGCTTCCATTCTTATACAAGCTGCAAGCCTTGTATGTGTGATCAGTTGGCGTCGATTTGGGTTGAAAGACCAACTGATCGCCTGGGGTGATCAGACGATGTATCTGGTCGCTGCAGTCGCATTTACCTTGATGCTTGGAAGCTACTTCCTGCTCTGGAGGCACTACAAGCGTCATTACGCCTAATTGAAAGCACTAAAGATTGAAATATTCCCCAAAGACAAGTTGTAACTGAAGGTTAAAGAAATGGATTTAAATATCATCGACCAATTAGGCTTTTCGGATGAAGCTACCAATCATATCGAAGAAGTAAACAATAAGGATATCGCAGTTATCGGCCTTGAGGTCGTTCTTCCACATTGTGAAAATAAGTATGATTACTGGTCTTTGCTGGCATCGGGGCAACATGGAGTATCAGATTTCCCGTCATCTCGGCGTATCGATACTGACGCCTATTTTAAATTCAAATTTCCTCAACTGACTCCAACTTATCGGACTGGAGGGTATCTAAAGAACGTTGACAGGTTCGACCCCGCGTTCTTCGGTATGTCACCTAAAGAAGCTGCGCTGATGGATCCGCATCAGCGACTCTTTCTCCAAACGGCCTATCACGCCATTGAAGATGCTGGCTATGCTGGGAAGATCCGTAACTCAGAAACCGGCATCTATCTTGGCTACGCCCATGATGCGATGTACAGGCAATACATTGATGACGTTGCGCCACAAGAAAAAGCATCATCTACTTTGGGTAACCTCGCCTCATTGACGGCAAGCCGATTGGCTTACACCTTGAACCTTCAAGGGCCGTCAATGGTCGTGGATACTGCCTGCTCCTCGTCCCTTACAGCGTTGCACCTTGCGTGTCAGGGGTTAAGGAATGGCGACTGTGATACTGCAGTCGTTGGTGCCGTCAATCTGATGCTTATGCCCATCGAGACAGGTGACAAAATTGGTATTGAGTCTGACGACGGCTTTACCCGCGCATTCTCTGAAGGAAGCACAGGCACAGGGCTCGGGGAGGGTGTTGTCGCAATAATGCTTAAACCACTAGCCAACGCGGTTGAAGATCAAGACCCCATTTGGGGTGTAATTAAAGGCAGTGCGATCAATCAAGATGGTCGTTCTGCGGGTATCTCAGCGCCTAACGGCGATGCTCAGCAAAAAGTACTCGTCAAAGCCTGGCGAGACGCTGGAATCGACCCTCGTGAACTCAGCTATATCGAAGCTCACGGCACAGGCACTAAACTGGGTGATCCCATTGAAGTGGCAGCAATAAACGGAGCTTTCAAGCAATTCACCCCAGAAACAGATTTTTGCCAAATTGGTTCTGTGAAAACCAACCTTGGCCATCTGGACTCTGCTGCGGGTCTGGCAGGCTTAGTCAAAGTCTTGCTGTGCCTCAAACGCGAACAAATCGTCCCTTCTCTCTTTTACAGCGCACCCAATCCTTCAATTCAGTTTGATGGCGCTGTTTCGGTCGCAACGAAAAACCAACACTGGGAAGGCGAACAACGATTTGCAGGCGTGAGTGCATTTGGTCTAAGTGGTACGAACTGCCATATCGTGCTTCAAGCCCCCCCTGTTCAGGACATTTCTGAACCCCTTGATTTAACGACATACCCGTTTTTCTTATCTGCAAAAACTGAAGCGTCTCTATCACTGCTTATTGGCAAAACGGCGGCTTGGCTAAAAACACATCCAGAAACTCAGCCTCAAGACTTAAGCTACACGAGCATGTTTGCGCGGGCGCATCATGAACACCGATTTGCTGTCACTTTCTCGACAGTGCAATCGCTTGTTCAGGCACTGGAGGAACAGCAAAATACACAAGAATATGACCGATCAATCAACGCCGATAATGACGACACAATAACGAGAGCGTTAGCGCACTTCTATGCAGGAAACACGCCATTCAGCACCGCAGAGTACTCTCTATCAGGCCGCTGCATTTCCATGCCGGGGTATGCATTTGAGCCACAACGTTGCTGGACCACAGTACCAGAAACCGCGGTAAGCGCAGAGCCAACAGTGACAATGGCTGAGAGCAAAAAGCCAGCCATTGTCCTGCCAGACGTTGATGTTGAAGGCGGCGACGTTTCCACCACATCTCAAGTGGTGGCTAATATTTGGGGGCACACGTTAGACATCGATTCACTCTCACTTGACGATGACTATTATGCACTAGGCGGAGACTCAATCTTCGCACTAGACGTTCAGCAGTTGGTAAAGAGCGAACTGGGTGTCAGTATTGAGCTCCATGAGTTACTGGACCATGCCGTGTTTAAGGCTTTTTCTGCACTCGTTGAGTCCAGAGTTAACGAAGATACCGACACGTTAGAACACAGTGTCGACACAACGGACTCACCTCAGAATGTTCCGCTGTCATTTGCGCAAAAACGTTTGTGGTTTTTGGAGCAATTAGAAGACTTAGGTGCCTCTTTAAACCTTCCAACTGCTCTTGAACTAAAAGGGGGATTGGACGTCGATGCGCTGAAAAAATCCGTTGAAATCATTGTTGATAGCCACCCTGTTTTACGTGCTCGCTTCGTATCGGAAGACAACTCGGTTTATCAAGCGTTTGATGCATCTGGTGCTCCATTCGAGCGTCTAGACGTCAATCCCAATGAGCTCGACATTACGTTGGAGCATTTGGCAAACAAGCGTTTCGAACTGGAGGAAGGCAGTCTCTTTTCAACGTCGCTATTACGTGTTGAAGAAACACACCATGTCTTGTTTATCAACTGTCACCACATCATTGTTGACGGGTGGTCTATCGGGCTGATCATTCAAGAGCTTGGTAAACACTATGCCAGCCTTACGCAAGGGCTCTCGCCGCAGCAAACCCACAGCTCTGCTTTTTCCGATTATGCTCTCCAGCAACAAACGCTGACATCCACAAAAAATGAAGACGACTTTTGGTCTCAAAACCTAAAAGACTTACCACGTAAACCTTGGCTTCCAACGGATTATCCACGACCGAAAAAACAAAGCCATGCTGGTGCCTCACTTGAAATGATGTTGGATGAAGCACTTTCAGAAAAGGTGAAAAGCTGGAGTAAGAGCCAGGGATTGACCCTATATATGGCATTGAAAGCGGCATTTGATATTTCGCTGTCCGCATACAGTGGCCATACGGATATCATCGTCGGAACCCCTGTTTCAGGTCGAGAAAGCAAAAACGGTCAAGATTGGCGCCACACGGTAGGGCTTTTCATCAACAATATTGTCCTTCGAAGCCAAGTATCACCTGAAAAAAACCTTTCGACTTTCCTCTCGGAAGTTAAGCGGCAATGCGTGAGCAGTTTTGCGAATCAGACAATGCCATTTGACCGTCTCGTGGAGTTGTTGCAACCGGAGCGAGATCTTTCTTCAAGTCCTTTATTTCAAGTCATGTTCGCGCTTCAAAACTCACCAGTGGATGCCGTTCACATTGACAACTTGACGATGCGTGCTTTACCGCCTTTAAAGCAAACGAGTCAGTATGATCTTACCCTGAATTTGTTTGAATCCGGCGATACCATTTCTGGTGCATTTGAATACTGCAGTGATCTGTTCGATGAAGCCTCTATCGCTGCATTCTCAACCTTATATGTCGACATTGTCAGCCAAATGGTTGAACAGACTGACTCGACCATCGAAAGCCTGCTCGGGTGGAAAGACGTTGAACGGAAGTCTGAAAGCTCGAAACTAACAGGTGCCAAACCAGAAAGCTGGAGCACAGCCGTACTGAAAGCCTTTGCCGACAATCCAGATGCAATCGCCTTTGAATACGCTGACCGCACAGTGACGTATCAAGAGTTTGTTGAGCAAGCTTCTCGTGTCGCGCATGACCTGCAAAGAGAAAATACCGATGTATCTCTGACGGCCGTCATCGGCAAAACGCCTGAGGATTTGGCAACTGGCGCGCTGGCAATTAGCATCGCCGGCGGAAGAATGCTGGCTTTAGATGGCAAAGAGTCAACAACCTATTTGCGCAATCTTCTCAATGAGTCTGGCGCAACGGCTGTCCTATCAAATACCTCGTTAAGCCTGTTCGAGCAATTACCATCACACGCGCTGTATTCAGGGGAAGGTGCCGACGTTGAGATTCTGACCAATAGCAAAGCTCTCACCTTTGAAATCAGTCTTTGGGACAGTCGTGCTGGTGAGATCCAAACGGTCAACCAGCAAGCATTCAGTCACTGGCTTGGGAAACTAAAATCCTCGGCCACGGTTTTGACCGGACAGCCATGGATCGCCGCAAAACACGACAACCTTGATCAGCTTATTCTGGATGGGCTTTATCCCGTTTCGCAGGGGGCAACTGTCGTTATTTCAGACACTCCAACCTCTTTGCCTCCTTTGGCGTTAACGGATGCAATTAAAGGAGCGTTGGCCTCAAAGCTTCCTGCGTACATGGTACCAACGGATCTTGTCGTACTCGATTCACTGCCAACCACGCCAAACGGAAAGATAGATAGAAAAGCACTACCTGACATGCGCGAAGCGATGGAAAGCCCTAACATGTCTTTGTCGCTTTCTCCCTCTGTGGCGCGTTGGCATGAATTGCTGCAACACGCACCTATGCTGCACAGCTTGCCGCTAAGTGCTAAACGAAACAGTAACAGTTATATCCCATCGCAACTGGCGTCAAAGCTGTCAAAAGACAGCATCGAACAACTGCACAAACTGGCCAATAGCCATGACGTAGATATGAACTGGCTTTTGCTGGCAATACAGGCAGCAACCATTGCATATCGCGGCTATGAAACCTCCTTGGTGATTGAAGCGACCAAGGATGGCGAAAGCAAGCCGCTGGCTTTCAGCGTTGAGCCTAAGTGCTCGCTTATTGAGTTGGCCACTGAGCTGGCAACGACATGGCATGCTCTTCCAAAATGGGACAGTGAACAATACTGTGAAGAATTGTCTCTTAGCAGTGAAGCACACCATCCGGTCTATCAAATCGGATTTGGCGATCAGAAAAGCCGTCAAACACTCGATCTGACGCTAGTATCATCAGACGATGAGGTCACGTGGCTCTTTAACCACGCGATTTTAGACGCACCGTCTGTTAACGATTTGGATTCAACGTTTGTCCAACTAGCATCCCAATTGCTGTTAAAGCCCGCGCAGCCAACCTCCGCATACACGCTTATTGACCCTCTCGGCTTGGAAGCGGTTAAGGCGTGGAATGCACAAACACCTGCTGCATCTATCGGCGGAGATTTACTTTCTCTGTTTAACCGTTCTTTGCATCAATTTGGTGGAAATACAGCATCTCGCTTTATCTCTGAACACGGACAGGCGAGTGAGCTTAGTTATTCAGACCTCGACATGCGTTCGACGACTGTTGCCAAATGTTTGATTGAATCGGGCGTTAAAAAAGGGGACCTCGTTGGTCTGTATTTGTCCCATTCAGAACAGTTGATCATTGCCCTTCTCGGCGTTTTGAAAGCGGGTGCTGCGTATGTTCCTCTAGACCCGTCGCATCCCGTTAGTCGAAATGCCTTAATTCTGGACGATGCCTCATGCAAATGGACGCTCACAAATACCGCTTTGCAGGAAGCGTTATCCGCTTCTGAAACGCTCACTGTTTGTATTGATTCTCTTCCAGCCGTTGATGAATCAACGACCTTGCCAACCGTATCTCACGAAGACCTCGCCTATGTTATTTACACATCAGGCTCTACGGGTAAACCTAAAGGGGTAATGATCAGCCATGGTGCTGCCTTTAACTTCATTAAAGGGATGCATCAACAGTTGCCCGTTTCACAGTGCAACAACTGGCTATGGGTGACCACCGTCAGCTTTGATATCGCCTTGTATGAATGGCTGGGATGCTTAAGTCTTGGTCATTGCAGTGTGATTCCGAGCAGCGAGGTGATCGCAGATACCCAGCGCTTAAATGCGCTGATCAAGGACGAAGACATTGGCCTTATTCAAACAACACCTTCGAGGTGGAAGCTTCTTCTTGATAATGGCTTTGAAGGACAAACTAGCCTGCTCGCGCTCTGTGGTGGCGAAGCACTACCTAATGACACCAAGTCTCGCCTCATCCCGCAAGTGCAGGCACTATGGAATTGTTATGGCCCTACCGAAGCCACTGTATGGTCACTCGTTTCAAAATGCGAACTTGAAGAAGATGTCACCCTAGGAAGAAACTTACCGGGTTATCAGCATTTTGTGCTTTCCTCAGCAGGACAAATGCTGCCTAAGGGCGCAGTGGGTGAGCTGTGTATTGGCGGTACGAGTCTGGCTGAAGGTTACTTTCAGCGAGAGGAACTCACCGCCAAGCAGTTCGTCAATACGGAAGCTGGCTTTGTCTACCGCACAGGCGATCTCGCCCTATTGAATCAAGATGACACCATCTCATACAAAGGCCGCATTGATGACCAAGTAAAATTGCGAGGGCACCGCATAGAGTTAGGCGAAATCGCTAGTCACATTAAAGGACACGATAACGTCGACGATGCGGTTGTTATCGCACGTAACAACGTTTTGGTTGCTTACATCGTATCAGCAGGTGAACGCGATGATGCCCTTCCTCTTCAAAAGGCGGTTTCTGATTCAGAAAACGGTTGGATTCATCTTAGTGATAACCAAGCTCAAAACATTGACGTAAACCAAAACCATGATGCGTCTTTCTTGGTCACAGGTGGACTCATACAGTCCGACTCCGTCTGCAATCTTCCCTTGCGTGACACTGCCGTCCTGCTTAATAGTACTTTAGCGGGGACGTTTAGTGGTGGCATCTACAGATTGAATGAAGCTGATCTGGCGTGGCCTCACATGCCTCTTGGGCAATCTCTGATTACCCATCAGGTCAACAGGTCATCCCAAGGTGTGAATCGCATGCGTTTGGGATCGCAATCTGAAAACGTTGTCTTAGTGAAAGGATGCGATAATCGCCCTGTATACTCTCAGCCTTACGCACCCACATTCCAAAAGCAACTCGACCAAACCAAAGCGTTCCTCGAGCAAAGAGAAGACATCACGTCAGCACTGGTTTGCGTCAATGGACGGAATCAAATCATCGCTTTTGTTGCAGGCTCCGACGGACACCTGTCTATCGATGAACTCAAAACATATCTCTTTAACTCGGTCAGCCGACAAGCCTTCCCTCACCATATTTATTGTGTCGAACCGACGGAGCTAGAACTTCATCGAAATCACCCTCTAGACTTAATCGAAAAGGTGATGACCAACCGACCACTAAGTGATGTTGAAACCAAACTAAAAGCAATTTGGTTAAGTGTTCTGGATGTTCAAGACATAGGCCTTTCAGACAACTTCTTTGCGATAGGTGGTCATTCTCTTCTCGCCGCCAAAGTCTTATCGCGTATTACCGACGAATTAGGCGTTTCTACCCCTCTGAAAACGCTTTTTACTCACCCTACGCTCGCGCAACTTGCTGACGCTATCGAGACCTCCTCTAGGCTGCAAGGTGATACAGAAACTCGCATTACAGCAGTAGCACGAGACAAAAAGTTACCACTCTCTCTCACCCAGCAAAGACTGTGGCTCATCGAGCAAATTGGCGACCGCTCGGCAGGTTACAACGTATATGATGGGTACCGATTGGCGGGCTCACTAAATGAAACCTTACTGAAAAAGGTCATCTCTGGCGTCATTGCCAAACATGAAGTGTTCAGAAGCCGATTCCCAACCCAAGATGGTCAGCCATATCTTGTCATTGATGAGGTCCGTGGCTTTGACCTCCCTTCAGAAGAATGTAGCGACGAGACGCTCAACGCGCTGCTCGAAAAGGATGCTCTAGCACCGTTTGATCTGGAGAATGGACCACTCTTCCGGATACGTTTATTTAAACTTGCCGATGACCACCATGTTCTTTGGATCAACATGCACCACATCATTACTGATTTGTGGTCTGTTGGCTTATTGATGGAAGAAATCATCAATGCATATAGAACCGAACTTGAGGGAGAAACTGCGGACCTCTCCCCTCCGGCTCTCCAATACGCTGACTATGCCGTGTGGCAGCATGAACATGTTTCTTCAGATACGTTTAGCCGTGAAGTTCGCTACTGGCAGCACCAGTTGGAAGCACTGCCACCGTTGCTCGAGTTGCCTACGGATCACCCAAGACCTGTCGTGCAACAATTTGACGGTGAAAAGATAACCGTCCGTCTCTCGCCGACGTTAACTGAAAAAGTAAAAGCACTCTGTGAAAGCCAAGAAACCACGCTGTTTAATCTGCTGCTTGCCACCTATCAGATCCTGCTTTCACGATATGCTGGTAGTGATGACATTGCCGTCGCTTCACCGAGTGCGGGACGCACACATCACGATGTCGAGTCAATGCTTGGCTTTTTCATCAATACTCTCATCCTTCGCTCTAACGTGGATGCATCGCTGACATTCAATGACTTTCTAAAACACGTCAGTCACACAGCGACTGATGCCCAAACCCATCAAAGCGTTCCCTTTGAGCATTTGGTCGAAGTTCTGCAACCAGAAAGAAATACCAGCCACCAGCCTTTGGCACAGGTGTCGATGGCACTGCAAAACGCGGTGTCCAACAGTCTTTCGCTCAATCACCTTGCGCTTCCGAATCTTTCGCTTTCCCCGATTGAAATTGACGCCAGCGTGACGAAATTTGACCTGACCTTATGGTTATCGGACCAAGATCAAGCCTTAACGGCGGTTTGGGAATACAACACCAGCTTGTTCACTCGTGAAAGTATCGAAGAAATGGCAAGCCACTTCGAAATGTTGCTTGAGTCGGTAGTATCAAATCCAGCTAGCGTGATCAGTGAGTTGTCCTGGCTGACAAAACAAGAATGGCAGCACTTAGTGCATGACTGGAACCAAACCTCTGAAGACTACGATCGCAACATGACGTTGCATGGCTACTTCGAGACCCAAGTTGCGCTTCGTCATGAAGCAACCGCTTTGGTTGAACATGGAGGACGTGAAGTCAGTTACAAGGCGCTCAATGAGGCTGCAAACCAGTTAGCACATCAATTGCGCGAAAACGGTATCACCCGAGGCTCACTGGTGCCAGTTTGCTTAGAACGAAGTGCAGACATGGTTGCTGCTGTCATGGGGATAGTAAAAGCAGGTGCAACCTATGTGCCGATTGAGATTGGTTCCCCAGCGTCACGAGTCAGAAACATTCTTGCGCAGGTCGACAAAGCCAATCGCCAAACGTCGATGGTTACTTGTCAATCCCAGCTTAATAGCTTTAGACATGCGAAGTGGTTAGACGGAAACATAGACCGTTTTATCGTAATGGACGCCCTCTGTCGCCGTTTACCTGCAGAGTCAGATAACTTTACTGAAACGCAAGCAATGTTCGATCATATTGCGGAAAGTGCGACTGATGAGATCACTGCAGGCGGCTTCAGAAGTATCTACACAGGCCGTTGTTTCAAGCAACATCAAGTCGACCGATATCGTGATCATGTAGTTGGCCTGTGCACCCCCTCTTTGAATAAAGAAGCACATGTGCTCGAATTGGGTTGCGGCTCAGGTTTAATCGCCTTTGAAATTGCCCCTCTTGTTGAACGTTACTACGCTATCGACCCGTCGGAAGTGACGCTGGAAGCGAATCGGGTTAAACAATCAGATACGCTGCCTGGTCTTTCGTTTCAGCAAGGGTTTGCTCATGATGAGCTAGATATCCCACCGGAAAGTCTCGATCTCATTCTGTTGGCGAGTACCGCGCAATTCTTCCCAGGGTATTGCTACACCGAGTCTGTGATAGCCACTCTCGTCACGCTCCTCAAACCTTCAGGAAAGATTGTTTTCTGTGATCTGCCTGATTTGGGACAAAAAGACGCACTGGAAGCATCGCTTGTCACTCACCATGCCACAGATCCAGAAAACACGAACGCCGCCTGGCAACAAGATTTAGAAAAACCGCTCTACTTTCACCAAGCATTTTTTGAAGAACTTACAGCGTCCATTGGGTCCCTCTCTCAGCCTGTTTTCACCTCCAGAGAAAACGACTTCGATGACGAACTGCAATACCGCTTCGACGTGGTGATACAAAAAGGCGTGGAAACAGCGACAGACACCCCGCTGGTAACAACGAAGTGGCATCAACAGCAACAACCCACAGACAATCTTGATGTGACAGTGCTGCCGAGCGACTCGTCTTATATCATTTTTACATCAGGGACGACGGGCACGCCAAAAGGCGTAGAGATGCAGCATCAAGCTGTTTTCAACACCCTGAACTGGGTTAACAAAACACAGAACGTAGGCCCAAGTGACCGACTTCTGTTTGTGACATCACTGTCTTTTGATCTCTCCGTTTACGATATCTTCGGCGTGTTGGGTGCTGGGGGGAGCGTCCGGATCGCCTCCAATGATGAGTGCAAAGATCCGGAGCAACTGGCGAACATTCTGCTGCACGAACCCATCACATTCTGGGATTCCTCACCAGCATATATGAAACAACTCATGCCGTTGATGGAAGGGCTGCTTAGCCAGCCAAACACCGACAATACAAAGCTATGCAAAGTTTTCTTCAGTGGAGACTGGATTGGCTTGGCCCTGCCTCAACACGTGAAGCAATATTTCCCGAATGCCAAAGTACTCGGTCTGGGCGGGGCGACCGAAGCAGCCATATGGTCGAACTTCTATCCAATCGATCAAATACAGCCTTCTTGGACAAGTATTCCCTACGGAAGACCTATTTCAAATGCGCAGTATTATGTCCTTGATAGCACACTGTCACCGTGCCCAGTAGGGGTGCCTGGTGACCTATATATCGCGGGTGATTGTCTGGCGAAGGGCTACTACGGCGATCAAGAAATGACCGGGAAGAAGTTCATTCGAAATCCTCTTTCAGGAACGCCTAGCCCCCGACTATATCATACGGGGGATCGCGCACGCTGGATGCGTTCAGAATCCGGCATCCTTGAGTTTCTTGGCCGTCAGGATTTTCAGGTCAAACTGAGAGGTTTCCGTATCGAATTGGGTGAAGTTGAAGCAAAACTTCTCGCCAACGATGCCATTGAAGAAGTGTTTGTCCACCTTCATCGAGACCCTGAAGGCAATGAAGCGTCTGATTGCCTCGTTGCTTACTATATTTGCGCAGATCATGCGTCCGCCTCCTCGGACACACTACGCTACTTCTTAGCTGAGCACTTACCCGAATACATGATTCCTACCCACTATGTGGAAATGGAAGCATTCCCTGTCACATCTAACGGCAAACTCGACAGATCAGCGTTACCAGAACCACAGTCTAGTCGTGACGAAACCGCAGATATCGTGTTGCCTGAGACAGCACACGAATCAGCGTTGTTGGCACTATGGCAGGCAGAGTTTAGTCGTTCTAACATCAGTACCACCGACGACTTCTTCCATATTGGTGGCAACAGTATCAGTGCGGTGAGACTCATTGGAGCCATTCAAAAGAATTTAGGCTTGACAGTGCCACTTCGCGCTATCTTCGAACATCGCTCAATCAAAGCAATGGGTTCCATGCTGAGCGAACTGTCAGAAGCACCAGAACAAGCTGATACGCTCGCGTTAATTGGTGATCCGGCACGCACTCACGCTCCACTGACACCCGCACAAGCTGGTCTGTTTTTCATTGACCAATTTGAGAAAGGTTCATCGGCTTACCATATTCCTACGCTGGTAAAACTTACACCTTCTGCCAATATCAACATGCTTCAACGCGCGTTGGAACGCGTAGTCGAGAGACATGCAATCCTTCGAACACGCTTCACGTTGAGCGAAACCCAAGAGCCCGTGCAGAGAATTACTGACTCGGTCCCTGCACTTACTATTCACCATGCTGACGAAGCTCACACCCTGTCTCAGGTGATTCATCAACTGACAGAAGGTGACTTTGACCTCACAGAAGAAAACCCTGTGAGATTAGCCCTAGTCAAAGACAACGATGACACTTACTTGCTGATGGTATTTCACCACATTGCCTTTGACGGTTGGTCAGCAGATATCTTCCTTAAAGATTTGGCGACAGCTTACACAAAGCTAAAAGATGGTCATGACTCATCACTACCGCAACTGCAAGCAAGCTTTGCAGACTATGCAGCGTGGAATAAAGCGGTACTCGAAAATGGCAGAATGCAGGCATTGGAAGATTATTGGATTCCACAGCTTACGGGATATCAGAATCTTGAACTCAGCACTGACTATGCTCGCCCTACCGTCTTTGACTATCACGGCAACGAGTCAGCTTTCGCACTGAGCGAAAAAGAGTCTGTTGCGCTTCGCCAACTTGCAGAAGCGCACAGCGTAACCCTCAACACAATCATGATCTCGGCCTTTTATGTCGCACTTGCGAAGCTATCCGGACAACATGACATAGTGATTGGTACGCCATCTGACAATAGGAATCATAGCGACACTCAAGAGATTATTGGTCTGTTTATCAATGCATTACCTATAAGGTTCAATGCAAACGAAGCCATGACTTTGGCCTCACTATTCAATCAAACAAACGCCACAATGCTTGATGCGAAAACCCATCAAGACATGCCATTTGAAGCACTTACCCAATGCTTGGATGTCACCAGAGACACATCAAGACACCCGATATTCCAGGTAATGTTCAGCGTCCAGTCATTTGCTGGGAATGAGCAGGCACGAGGAGATCTTCCATTTGAAGCCCCACCAAATGAGATAGGCTCTCTTTTCCCGCAACGCGCGAAGTTTGATTTGAACGTGTTCATCGATGACAGTGCTAGTGCGCTGAGTGGCGAGTTGGTGGGCGCATCCGCACTCTTTTCGAAAGCAACCTTGGCGCGAATCGTGCACATGTATCGCCATGTACTGACTCATTGCATAGCCGCACCACAGCAAACGATCGCAGAAATTGGCTCTCTGACGAAGGAAGATCATCAATGGCTATCATCAAAAGCGACGGGGGCGGCACCTTCTCGAGACAACACAGAGTCAGTGATTAGCTTGTTTGAGAAACAATGCCTTCTCACACCAGATGTTGTGGCCTTGTATGAAGATAACCAGCACGTGACATATCGTGATCTCAATGTCCGTGTTAATCAGCTGAGTCACTTATTGGTTCAGAATGGCATCGCACCTGGCGATCGGGTGGGCATCTACCTCTCTCGGAGTGTGGTGAGCACCGCCGCAATACTTGCAACGCTTAAATCCGGCGCAACCTATGTTCCACTGGATCCTAGCTATCCTGAGAGTCGACTCGCTTTCATGGTCGACGATGCGCAAGTTTCAGCGATGTTCGTAGAGTCTTCTCTGCCTCGTTTAACCGCAAACGAAAACGTCACACACATCAGTATTGATCGCATTGATTTTCGCACTCTGCCAACCCACTCGGTCGACTTAAGCGACTATTCGACTCCCCTCTATGTGCTTTACACATCAGGCTCAACAGGCAAGCCCAAAGGGGTAATCGGAACACAACAGGGATTGATAAATCGACTTTACTGGATGTGGGAGCAGTACCCATTTGCAGAGAATGAAGTCAATTGCCATAAAACATCACTCAACTTTGTTGACCACGCGTGGGAGCTTTTTGGTGCCCTGTTGAAAGGAGTACCAACACTCATCATACACGGCCGGGACAGCAAGGATTTATTGACGACGGCAACAAAAATTGCCCAACACAAGGTGACAAGACTTGTCGTGGTGCCCTCGTTACTCGATGCAATACTCAGCTTACCGGAACACAGAAGTGCTGACTTTAACAGCATTCAGTGCTGGACAAGCAGCGGCGAAGTATTGCAGGCAAAGACAGTGAGTGCCTTCTATCAGCGCTACCCCGTGTCTACGCTTCTCAATATCTATGGATCTTCTGAAGTGGCTGCGGATGTAACCTGTTTCGATACCCGCGAATTAAGAGGGTTTGATGGACAAGTAACCGCGGTGCCAATTGGTAAGCCGATTACCAATGTTTCACTAATTGTCGCAGATTCCCAAGGAACCCCTTCTCCTGTCGGTACCGTTGGAGAACTCTACATCGCTGGCTCTTGCCTTGCGCAAGGCTACACCCAGTTAGCTGCTACGGATGAGCGCTTCGTGACTCTGGATTGTCACCAAGTTCGTTTGTTTAAAACAGGCGATCTCGTTAAGTGGAATATCCATGGTTCTTTGGAGTTTGTAGGCCGGACCGACTTCCAGATAAAAATTCGCGGTCACCGAATTGATATCGCCGATGTTGAATCCAACCTCCTTGCTATTGACGGGATTGCACGAAGCATTGTAACCAGCGTAGACATTGGAGGAGACACGTCCTTAGTCGCTTACATCGTGCCAACGTCAGGTGGCGATGTCACACCCACAGACATCGACACACTGTTACGTGCACGACTGCCTGACTACATGGTTCCGAACTTCATCGAAATCTTGGATGCAATGCCACTGACTCCAAACGGAAAAATTGATCGAACCGCTCTCCCTCTCCCGAGCACTCGCTCTTCTGTGATAAGTCAACAAGCAGAGGCACCGCGTACGGATGTTGAACATAAAATAGCGTCCATCTGGAAAGACATGTTTGCCACTGAAGAGGTCTGTATTAATCAGAGCTTTTTTGCAGCCGGCGGGAACTCGATTTCAGCGGTCAAGCTCGTCGCGATGATTGAGCAAAACCTTGGGATGACGGTGAGCTTGCAAGCGCTGTTTACTAACCCGACGATCAAAGGCATAGCAGCGTCAGTTTCAGAGAACAGAACACAAGCGATTCCGGTTATTGATACCGAGCACGCGCCACTTTCATTTGCTCAAGAAAGACTGCTATTTATTGAGCGCCTTGAACAAGGCACGGATGCATATCACCTGCCCACCTTACTGGCCTTGGCGCCATCCGTTGATGTTTCTATTCTCAGCGATGCCATCACTCATGTGGTTGAAAGGCATCAGATCCTTCGAACTGTCATTTCCACGGATGCCGCAGGAAAGGACTATCAGCGCAGTATCTCTAAACCTTCTTTAATGACAGAGATAAACGCGAAAGATGACGAAGATATTAAAGAACTGGTGGCAACGTTTATTGAAAAGCCGTTTGATTTCGAGCACGAGTGTCCACTTCGAATCGCATTTGTCCGTCAGGCAAACCAAAATTATGTGCTGTTTGTTTTCCACCACATCGCTGTAGATGGTTGGTCGACCGATATCTTTATGTCGGAGATTTCGTCAGCCTATGACGCGTTGTTAATTGGTGAGTTTCCGACGTTACCTTCACTTGATATTCAGTATGCTGACTATGCAGCATGGCAAAGGAGCACGATGGATGCGTCTGCCATTGACGAACAAGTCTCGTACTGGAAAGGTCAGGTTGAAGGTATTGATACGTTAGCATTGCTGACTGATCACCATCGTCCTAGCCATGTCGATTACCGTGGCGATAACATTCTTTTTAATTTGGACGAAGCCCTCTCTGCGTCATTGAGAAAACTGGCGGTAGATAATGAAACAACGCTTTACACTGTATTGCTTGCGGGCTTTGCTAACATGCTCAAAACGTTGTCTGGCCAGTCCGACTTTGTTGTAGGCACACCTTCAGACAATCGCGATCACCCGCAGTTGCACAACCTGATCGGTTTCTTCGTAAATACGTTGCCACTTCGCATCTCTGTTGCGGAAGAAACTTCAGCACGTGCGCTCATCGGTGCACTCCACCATACGTTAGGTGAAGCCAAATCACATCAAGCACTGCCGTTTGAAAAATTGGTAAGCGCGTTAAATGTGCCTCGGGACACATCCAGACATCCGTTGTTCCAAACAATGTTCAGTTTGCAGTCGTTTGGCCGTCATTCAGGAAATCACGGCGACAGTCAGTTTGGACAAATCATTCCAACGGGTTCATCGACTGAATCGGTCGCCAGATACGATCTAAGCCTGTTCATGGATGACAGCGAATCAGCCATTCAAGGACGGTTTAACTTTGCCGAATCGCTTTTCCGCCGTTCGACGGTTGAACACTTCGCACAGCTGTTCGTTGAATCGCTAAAAACCCTCGTTCACAGCCCTGACTCAAGTTTGTCTCAGCAGGCTGTTTTAACGGGCTCTGACAAAGAGATCGTTTTCCAATATCAGAACGCTTCCGCTAAAACTGAGTACTCTTCTTCGTTGAAAGCAAGATTCGAAGAAATGGTCGCGGAAAACCCTGACGCCCCTGCAGTGGTTACCTCCGAAGGAACCTTGTCATACGGACAATTGAACGAGAAAGCCAATCAGTTGGCGCATACGTTGATTGAGGCAATGGCATCTGAGAAGCAAGCGTCGAGATTGGTTCCTCTTATGCTTTCACCAGGCGCAGATGTCCTCATCAGCATCATTGGCGTGTTGAAAGCAGGTTGTGCCTATGTGCCCGTCTCTCCCGATTATCCGAAAGAGCGAATCGCATTCATTTTGGCGGATACGGGCGCAAGAACCATCGTCACTGAGTCATCATTTGAAACGCTGTTGGCGTCAGTGTCAGATTCCACGACGCTCACAACAATCTTGATGGACGACCATCGTCGAGACACTGCCTCTAAGGTAAACCCTGATTGCAGCCTGCAAAGCGATGATCTCGCTTATGTCATTTACACCTCAGGTACCACTGGGAAACCTAAAGGCGTTATGGTCGAGCACCGCAATGTTGAGAACTACCGTCAGGCTGTCTCTCCATGGATGAGCACTGTGAACAATGTAGATTTCTCTACCAACTACTGCTTCGACTTAACGGTGACGACAACACTCATCCCTCTTCTGAGCGGCAAATCAGTTTGTGTCTACACAGGCGATATATTGGACACCAAGGCTTACCAACACCATTTGATGGCCAACCGGATTGAGATGGTAAAGACCACGCCAAGTCTGGCAAAAGCCTTGCTAAATGAGTATGACGGACAGCCTCTTTCCGTTCTCATGCTCGGTGGTGAAGCACTTGAAACCTCGACGCTGGAGAGCTTATCAGCGACAGCTAAGCTAATTCTCGATGAGTATGGACCAACAGAGACAACCGTTGGCGCGATGATTTCTCAGGTCCATCCGAAAAAAGATAAAGGCATCGGGTTTGCGTATCCGAATGTCAGTCTGCATAACCTCTCTCCATCAGGCATGCCTTTGCCAGTCGGTGCAAGGGGCGAACTCTATATCGGCGGAGCATCTGTCACCCGAGGCTACTTGAACCAGAAGACGCTGACAGAGAAAAGCTTCTCAATGCATCCTGTTGGTAAGGATGGCGGCATGGTCAAGCTCTACAAAACGGGTGATGAGGTTTCTTGGAACAAGGATGGATCGCTGCGCTATCTCGGTCGTGTTGATGAGCAGGTAAAACTGCGTGGTTATCGGGTAGAACCTGCTGAGATTTCTGCTCACATACTTGCTCTGGAAGAGGTCGAAGATGCCGTTGTAATGCCTATTGGCAACCCAGCCAGCCATCTCGCGGCGTATATCGTCAAATCGCCAGAAATAGGTTTATCGGAAGATCGCCTAAAACAGGTGCTTCGCGATGCGCTCCCAGAATATATGGTTCCAACCTCCTTCATGTTTATGGATAACCTGCCAAAAACGGCCAACGGGAAGTTAAACAAGGCGGCTTTACCACAGCCTTCAAGAGTCCAATCCCGAGGACCTGTGCACCCTGTTACTAAAACCGAGAAAAACATCGCGCCTATTTGGCAGACGTTATTGAAATTGGAGGAAGTCTGCATTGAAAGCAACTTCTTTGAACTTGGCGGACATTCACTCCTTGCTGTTCAATTGGTCAATGAAATCAACAATGAACTGTCGCTTAGCCTATCGGTTAGAGAGTTCATTGAACGTCAAACCTTGCAGGACGTTGCTAAACGGGTCGATGAGCTACAACTGGCAAATGCGTTAGAGCGCGATCTAGACGATCAAGACGTCTTCACGGAAGAAGATTTCTTCTAACCGCAGGTTTAAAGGATAGTTATGAATATTGCGCAACACATTGAACAATGGCGAAAAGCAGGGATAGTGCTATTCGTCAAGGATGGGAAATTGGGTGCTCGGTCTAAACCGGGTGCCATGACGCCAGACATTTCACAACACATAAAGGCGAATAAAGACGCCATCATTCTGTTCTTAGAGCAACTTGATACAGAGAAGTTACTGTCTTTTGACGCTTCCGATGAGCTGCATGCCGTCGCATCTTTTGCACAGCAACGTTTCTGGTTGCTTCATCAAATTACAGGGGGTAGCCCTCACCACAATATGGCGTTTACACTCCCACTGGCCAGCGATACACAACTGCCCTTGGTTAAAGAGGCGATAAGCATTTTGGTCTCGCGACACGCCAGCCTTCGGACATATTTCTTCACCGAGGAAGATACGCTGTTCCAAAAGATTGATGATCATTGTGTCCCAGGGCTAACCATCAGAACAGTGAGTCATGACACTGCGCTTTTTTCAGCCGTGAATGCTCACCATCAAACCACGTTTGACTTATGTCAGGCTCCGCTCATCAACTTGGCATTGTTTAAATCTGACGAAGGTCGAATCCTACTCTCGGTAGTCATGCATCATGCCATCGGGGATGACTGGTCAACGGCAATCCTCGGCAAAGAGTTTTTGGCAGCCTACCAAGCATTGGAGAACAATCGTCCTCCTGCCCTGCCTGAGATTAAGCATACATATGCCGACTACGCGCGCTGGCAACACAAAACGTTTTTTGACAATGGAAAGCCCTCAAAAAGGCTTCAAGAGCATCTTAATTTTTGGCGACATGAGCTGGCAGATGCGCCGCGTGCGATACGGTTCCCCGTGGATGAACAAGCAGACAATTATCAATCCTATCAGGGTGAAAGAGCGACCCTCACCGTTCCCGATGCGTTAAGTCTCAAAGTGCGTAATTACGCAAAGCAAAACGGGGTCAGCATGTTTGAGTTAATGCTGGCGTCACTCAGTGCATTGATGTTTAAGTGGGCAAACACGCACGATGTTGTCATTGGCTCTGTCGAAGCAGGAAGAGAGCAGCAAGAAGTGATCAATATGATTGGCTGCTTTATCAACTTTCTGGCCATACGCACGCAATACCAAAACGATGACACTCTCGCTTCACTGCTTAAAAATGTACAAACTACGTTTAGTAAAATACGAAAGCATCAAACGTGTCCCTTTGATTTTATTGTTAATGAAATCAACCCAGCACGAGGCGGCAAAAGTCCTCTCTATAACGTTTCTCTTCGTTATCAAAACATCCAGTTGCTGGACACTTCATCCATCAATGGCGATACCGCACTGGACGATCTTTTGCCGGATGCCGTTAACGCTCAACTCGACCTAATGTTTTCGTTTATTGATATTGGCGAGAGTACCGCGTTGTGTGTGGACTACAACACAGCGATGTTTGAGCCAACGTTGGCGAAGGCTCTCCTTGAGGACTACTGGAAGATCATTCTCACTTTCGTCGATAGCGACAACACGACAATCAGTAACCTCGCGCTAAGCAATAAATTACTGGCCTACTCAGAGCCATCAACCTATCTTCTGGGTAATTTTTCCGTTGAACCGATGCAACCTTCACTCGCGTTTTGGCACGATAAACTCGATTTTGTGCATCAATGGAAATTTGGACCTTTCAATCAGATACAACAAGAGTTGCTAAACCTAAATAGCGCGTTGTACTCAGACTTGACGGCAAACAGTGCCATTTTACTTAATTGGGAGAGCTGGCTCGTGGGCGGCCAACCGCTAGAGTTTGCTCAAACACAGAGCAGGCAGCTTCTCCAAATCATCACCCAGCAGGCAAAGCACTTAAAGCCTTGTCATATTGTATTTGGCCCACTGTCATCAAAGGTGGCTGAGGCATACAGTCAGCAGATTGCTGAGCTCGAAAACGAGTTCGTCAGCCAATTGGCACACATTAGTCACGTTTCGGTCACCCCAAATTCAACGTTATCAGCGTTATATCCTGTCAATAATGCGTTTGATGAAGACAGTTTCAAGTCTGCCAACATCGCCTACACACCCGAAGGCTATGCAGCGCTTTCAACGTCTATCATTCGAACCTTGTACCGTCCGAAAAAAGAACAAACCAAAGTTCTGGTTTTAGATTGTGACAATACACTCTGGCAAGGTGTTGTTGGAGAGGTTGGCGCAGAAAAACTTGCGGTCACCGAACCGTTTAAAGCGATTCAAACACTGGCATTATCGCTGAAAAAGAAAGGTGTTCTACTCGCTTTATGCAGCAAGAACGAAGAAATGGACGTGTGGAATGCCTTTGACCACACACCCGACATGCTTCTGGTCAAAGAGGACATTACCACTACCCGAATTAACTGGGCATCTAAGTCCGAAAACATCCGCGCTATCGCGGCTGAACTCAACCTTGGTTTAGACAGTTTTGTATTTATTGATGACGACCCAGTGCAGTGTGCTGAAGTCACCGCAAACTGCCCAGAAGTTCACGTTCTACAAAGACCTAGGCTGGAAGCTATTTCAGAATGGCTCACTCATTTGTGGGTGTTTGATGCTGCATTGGATGACGATGTCGCATCGGATCGCACGACACAATACAAACAAAATCAGAAACGAAGCAGATTTAAAGCAACGACAAAATCCTTCATGGAATATCTCGAGTCTTTGAACACAGATATTTCCTTCTCTCCTATCGAAGAGGGGAACCTGCCCCGTGTATCGGAGTTGAGTCTTAGAACTAACCAGTTTAACACCAGCTTACGACGGTATGACGAAATAACATTGTCACGACGTTTTGCAAACAATCAACTTCAAGGGTTTGTTGTCAGAGTCTCCGACATATTTGGCGATCTTGGCATTGTTGGTGCTGTTATTTGGGAGAAACAAGACACCCAAATTAGCCTGGACAGTTTTCTGCTTAGTTGCCGTGCAATGGGCCGCGGCGTTGAACATAAGATGATGGCGTATTTTGGCGTAATGGCGGGCAACAACCCCTGCATTATTCCCGTTGAAATTGGGGAGCGTAATACCCCAGCGCGGAACTTCCTAACGAACATCGGCGTCTATCCCGAATCAACAGAGATCAGCGGAGACACCCTCGCACAAATTGAGTTCGATGCAACCAAAGCATCGAGTAAGGCTTCAACAACGCCTAAGATCACCAACGAAAATCAAAACGTAAAGGAATCAAAACTCCCCCTCTCTTCTTGGTCTGCAAGTGCCCTTCATTTCGACATGGCTAAAATTGTTGAAGCAAGCGGAACTCGCGCATCGGCGTTGGGGACATCCAAAACGTATGTTGCGCCAACAACAGAAATCCAAAAAATGTTGTGCGACGAAATCGCGGCTTTGCTACGAATGCCAAAAGTGGGGCTAAAGGATAACTTCTTCTCTTTGGGGGGAAATTCAATTCAAGCCGTACAACTTCAATCCACCTTTACCAAAAAAGGCATAAGCTTCGCGTTACCTCTTTTGTTCGGCGAACACGATATAGAATCTCTGGCAGTGAGTATTAGAGATGACTCGAACCAGAACATTCTGCCGTCGGCTACGCACAATGTTGCCTACGATATCGGCTTCAATGATCACTGGCTATTCAAGCGGCCGCAGCGTAACCACTGGAACATATCTGAACTTTTTGTCGTAAGAGAAAACTTTGATCCAATCAATGCCAGAAAGGCAGTCGTTGCCATTCTTCAACATCATGAGGGCCTTCGACGTATTTGGCGACACAAGGATGGGATTTGGAGCCAGCTATATCAACCATTGGAAGAAATGAAAGACTGGTGGCTTGAATACGATTTCTCACATCTAAATTGTATGGCTCAGACCACTGAACTAGAGCAAGTTTGCACATTGCTGCAAAAGCGATTAGATATTGGAAAACAGCTGTTTTACGTTGTCAGGTTTAAACTAGGCGATGAAACGCCTGGCAGGATACTTCTCGTTTTTCATCACCTTATTGTTGATGGTTATTCACTGGGTGTGCTCAAAGAAGATCTTATGTTGGCATATGGTCAACTAACAGCAAGGAAGCCGATTGTACTCCCAAATACACAAACGCAACTCAATCAGTTTATTGACTGTCAGCTAGAAGTCGCTAAGTCATATGCACCTGAGTATATCGATGACTGGCTGAGTAAAGACTGGGATAAATGCAATAATATCGATAGCTTATCGCTTAACAATGAAAGCGAACACAAACTTGTAGAGCCTGAATTGATTTCCACCCTATTCGATGAGGAACTCACTAACTTATTGGACAGCTCGCTTCAAGATTCTCAGTTCGATATTGAAACTCTTGTGATAGGCGCCCTGTCTCTGGCTTACGAGAACTGGACAGAGGGAAACAAAGCCTTCCTCTGTATCACGCGTAACAACAGAGCGCACGAAGGTTTCAACTTAAGCCGTACTGTGGGTTGGATTTCTCGATACGATTTCGTATACCTCGACCAACCGCTGTCTCACTCCATTGAAGACTACCTTCGCGTCGTATCAAAGCAGATTATAGAGGCTGAAAAACCAAGTCAGGCGATGCAATACGCAAGATTCAACGACCCTCAACTAGCAAATAAGATATCAACAATTCCAGAGCACAATGTTGAATTTAACTACGTGCCAAAAACTAACGCGGTAGAAGGCACACAAGACAATATAGCTCCAGAATATAAAGGGAAGGAAGAAGGCTTGCATCCATCTAGATTTGCGCCTTTTGGAAAACTGAGCTCGGAAAATGGCAAGTTAACCTTAGTGTGGGGATACAGCCCTGCCATGTATTCCAGTGAGGACATTCGCTTGTTCTCTTCACTACATATTCAACAAATTAGAAAACTCGCAAGAACGCTGCTTGATGGCAGCCATAAGTGATAAAGAAGGAGAATCGCTTGAAATCAGTCAACGCAGGGACGCTAACAAACAGTGATTGGTTTGTTATTCCATCACCAAATGCCAACGCGACAATGAGATTGGTTTGCTTCCCTTATGCGGGGGGAAGCGCAGCTAACTATCAAAGCTGGGTTAAACGACTCCCCGAATTCGTAGAGCTCGTCATTGTGCAACCTCCAGGGAGAGCATCAAGATTGTTAGAGCCAGCCATTTCAACAATGCCTGAAATGATGAAAGCACTACTGCCATTTGAATGCGAACTTACCGAGAAGCCTTACGTATTGCTTGGGCACAGTTTAGGGAGTCGAATAGCGTTCCAGTTTGCAATCGAAGTCATTCAAAGAGGGGGAACGCCTCCTCTGCATTTTATTGCCTCCGGAAGCCGCGCGCCTCATACCCCAAAACTCAGCGAGCGGATTTGCGACCTGCCTGATGACGTATTTCTTGAGAAAATAGAGGCAATGAACGGCACACCAGTAGAAGTCATGCAAAACAAAGAATTGATGTCATTACTGCTGCCAATGTTAAAAGCCGATTTTACCATTGCGGATAACTACATCGCTACCAAAGAAGCTTTACCCTGCTCTATCACTGCATTTTCAGGCGACTCTGATACGCAAGTTACCAAGGAACAATTGATTTCTTGGTCAGACCTATCGACACGTGATTTTAATTACGCATATTTTGATGGCGGGCATTTCTTCATTAATTCGGATTATAAAAACGTTACAAATCTCGTTAGTGAAATTTTAGAAAAAGTCCATTTTTGAACAAAATTGATAAACACATAAAAACCTACAAATCAAATAAAAAGCCATTGTATTAAATTAGCCATTTAGGATCGACATGAACAATAAGTACACCCAATTATTTGAGCCTAAAACAAACTTAGATAGAATAAAAAACAAAGATAACTCATCAACTCAGTTAATCCAAGATTTCGCTCATCTTGAAAAAAGTTTACTTGACCAAGCTCAAATTGGTGTAGAGGACTACCTCCAATTTCTAGATAATGACGTCATACCTTTTACTATCGATGTGTCGTCACCACGATATATTGGCCACATGACCTCCAGACTTCCCAACTTTATTCCTGAGATAGCCAAAATTATCACAAGAATGAACCAAAATGTGGTGAAAGTCGAAACATCAAACATTCTGACAAAGTTAGAAAGACAGGTGCTGTACACATTTCATAAACTGTTTTTTGATTTACATTCATCTTGTTACCCAAGCAATATTCATGATGAAGCTTCAGTCTATGGAACGATCACCAGCAGTGGTAGCATTGCTAATATGACCGCAATGCTTTATGCAAGAAACAGAAAGCTCATTGAGTTAGGCATAACAAAATCCGAATTAAAGAAAAAGGGATTTCATAAGTGTCTTCAATTACTAGGGTTTAAGGAAGCCGTTATTGTTGGAACTCGGCTAATGCACTACTCATTCAAGAAATCCGCCAATATACTAGGCATTGGCGAGGATGGAATACTGTATGTAGACACAGACGACAATAATCGTATGTGTGTTGAGGATTTAAAGTCAAAACTCGAGACATGTAAAAAAGAGAATGTCTTCGTGATATCGTTGGTCGGGATAGCAGGTGCGACAGAGACTGGCACAATTGACCCTCTTCATTCTCTTCGTGAAATTTCAAACTCATATGGTATTCACTTCCATGTTGATGCAGCCTGGGGTGGCGGATTTATATTTTCCGACAAGTACAAACATAAGTTCTCAGGCATTCACTCATCAGACTCCATCACTTTTTGCGCACATAAACTGTTATATTCAGCTCAAGGAGCAAGTATGTGCTTATTCAGAAACATGAATGATGCAGACTGTTATTCAACTACTGCAAGCTATCAGTCACAACCTGGAAGCTTAGATCTAGGTCAATTTTCTTTAGAAGGATCGCGCGCAGCTAATTCACTTCTTATTCACGCTCTACTTAGGATTGTCGGAAAAGAAGGCTACTCTTATCTCATAGAAAAGTCGATGCAGAATACCGAACACTTAAAAAACACGATAAAATCAGAAGTATCTTTCCAATTATTAAAATCATGTGATTTAAATATCGTAAATTTTAGGTATATACCTTCCAGATTAAAAAACATTTGCCTTTCAGAAAGTGACAATGCTGAAATCAACAAAATTAATGAGAAGATACAGGAGAGGCTATTTAATTTGAATGGCTGTTTTGTATCAAAAACTTCGCTCACTGAGCATAATATTTCGAAAGAGCCAATTACTGTTTTCAGGGTCGTCATATCTAATCCACTAACCACTACCGAGGACATCGACAGAGTCATTACGGCCATATTAAATGCTGCTAATGTTTTTGATCAGGAAAGCAAAGCCAACAATGTCGACCATTTTGTCGAGGAAAGTGCTGTGTGAGTTCATCGTTCATTTTAGAACGCACATGAAGATAGTCTTCAAGAAGGAAACAGGAAGAGAACAATCAAAAATGAGTGAGCGTCTAATTGAAGAAATAGGTCTTTTTCAGGAGCATCGAGATATTGGGGTTGAAGTATGGTGGTGTCGATTTAACAGCCATCATCTAACCCAAAATCTGGGTTGCTCACTGAATATAGATATACCCGATGACATACGCCGTTCAGTACCAAAACGGCAAGCAGAATATATGGCCGGGCGAATTCTTGCGCGACAAGCCTTAGCCTCTATAGGTTCAAATTCTACTGAGGTCATACGAAACGTGGACAGGACACCAGGATTCCCTAAAGGCATTTCTGGTTCGATTTCACACACTCGTGATCAAGCATTGTGTGCAGTAACAAGTAATAATGCTATCAACTTCCTGGGCGTTGATATCGAAGATCTCTTATGCCACAAAACAGCAGACAACCTCTCCCGCCACATCATGAATACAAGAGAAGTGAAGTTTCTTGACGAGTGTAAGCTGTCTTTTAGGCAGTTTGCGACTCTCGTATTTTCGGCAAAAGAAAGCGTCTATAAAGCTATTTACCCCTATATCAAAGATGTTATTGGTTTTGAAACGTCAAAGGTAATTGGAATTAGCGAGAATCATATTGAATTAGCATTAGATGAGAGAATTGGAAAGCAACTACCTCAGTACTCGACATTTGAATGCCAGTTCACCATGACAGAGAGTCAAATCATTACACTTGTTGCCCAATAAGCCTTGAGTATATTCAAACACTAACGCTGATGTTAGACGACGCCATATTAAAAATCTATAAAGCTAATCCCTAACGCTTTTATGTCGCCGGCTTTTCATCAGCTAAAGCGGAGAAGCCAATGTTTTTCGCTATCGCGTATTTTCCAAATTTATATTTTTACGTAAAAAAGTCTAACCTTGATGAATCCACGTAGTAGACGTCATCTGTTTTTAACTAGTGATGCCAGTTAGTATCTCAGACCAACAATAACGTTAATGGCCCCAGCTTTATGAACTAATATCTACTTATGTATATTCCGTATACCCACGTTAGCATTCATTCAGGAAATATCTCTGCTTAAAAATATATTTGAATGCTTCGTTTTCTAATTTTCTGCTTCACAAGTTGCTCTCTTATTTAATGCAAAAAAGCCGCTGACTCTCATCAGCGGCTTTTCGTACTCTATTCAGCTATTGTGGATTAGTTAGCAAACCCAGCAGCTTGTGAGGCAATCACAAACTCTTCATTGGTTGGCACAACGATCGCGACCGCGCCCATCATTTCTGATTTAGCGATGATGCCACCGTTACCGAAACGTGCAGTTTCGTTGCCTGCTTCGTCTTCGACAAAGCCCAGCAGTTTCAGATTACTCAGGATCTGACGACGGATAGGCAACGAGTTTTCACCAATACCACCGGTGAAAATAATCGCATCTAGGCTGTCTAACGGGATCAAGTATGAGCCGATGTATTTGGCAACACGGTAAGTGAACACTTCAAACGCCAGTTTCGCGCCTTCGTGACCATTTTCCATCGCTTCCAAAATGCCGCGTGCATCTGAAGTCAGGCCTGATACACCCAAGAAACCCGATTTCTTGTTCAGTGCTTCAAACACTTGCTCTTGGCTCCAGCCTTTTTTCAGCAGGAACTCAATGATGCCAGGGTCTAGGTCACCACAACGCGTGCCCATCATCAAACCAGAAAGCGGAGTAAAGCCCATTGAGGTATCAACAGACTGACCGTTGCGTACAGCACACACTGAAGCACCATTGCCCAAGTGAACAGAAATGAAATTTGCTTCATCAATGTTCTTGTCCAATTGCTTCGCAGCTTCACGGCTAACGAAGAAGTGACTTGTGCCGTGGAAGCCGTAGCGGCGAATACCGTATTCTTTGTAAAGCTCGTTAGAGATTGCGCCGGTGAAGGCTTTCTCAGGCATGGTTTGGTGGAATGCAGTATCAAACACCGCCACTTGTGGCAGGCTTGGGAATGCTTTCATTGCGGCACGAATGCCCATGACGTTCGCTGGGTTGTGCAGCGGAGCTAGGTCGCTCAGTGCATCAATCTCTGCCACAACGCTTTCATCAAGCAGGGTTGCAGTAGCAAATTTCTCGCCACCGTGCACAACACGGTGACCAATAGCAACCAGTCGACTACCCACATCCATGCTTTCGACCAATTCAACGATGAGACCCACCGCTTTTTCGTGGTGGCTACCACCTTGCTCAAGCATAACTTCTTGCTTGTCTTGTCCTTCGCGCTTCCAGCTAATACGCGCATCGTCAAGGCCGAAGCACTCACCAAGGCCAGATAACATCGCCTCGCCGGTTTGTGCATCCATCAATGCGAATTTAAGAGAGGAACTGCCTGCGTTCAGGACGAGTACTAGTGAATTGCTCATGAAAAATCTCGTTGGCAAATGGGTGATACGGAACATTCAGAATCCCCATTATTCAATTATTTTTGAGCTACTCAACTTTTATTTGAACGATTAATTGTTTTTTAGCCTTTTACTGTCTCAGATCAACAATGAGTGCATTTCTCGTAAAAAAACACCGCATTAATAAAGACAGATGAACAAAAAACGCCCACTCGGGACGCCTTTTAAAAGCAGTGTTCTCGCGGTTTATCGCAGAAGAAACCGTCACGCCATGGTAAGAAGTGATTTACCCAGTAACCACTCAAATTCTTTTTCGAATTCTTCACCATATCGATTGCAGCAAACATCATGCAGCTTCTGACTCGCGTGACTTGTGAACTCGACGGCATTCTCTGACGAAACAGTGTGCAGGAAAAAGAGACGAAGTACCGCGGTAAAACGATTATCCGAACGAAGTGCTGTCAACCAGCTTTCGATAAAGGTTCTTTTGTCACCCTCAAGATCGAGTCGATCGATCAATATTCCAAGCAGCCTATCATCGAGCCGAGTGATGAAATCGGTCTTTTTGGGAAAATGATGGCTGATCCCTGTGCGTGATATGCCCGTCTGCTGGCTAAGCGTCGTGTATGACATCTTGTCATACCCCAACGTGACCAGTTGATCGACTACAGCATCTAGTATCAAGCGAATGGTGATTTCCGTGTCTTCTTTGCTTCTCTTTGGCATCGTTATATCCCTGTTTCATGGCTTCTGTAACTCATAAGAAACCAAGACATTGCGACGATTGCCGCGAGCGCTTTTAATATTGATGTCGCTTTACTGTATGTCTTGATTCTGCATCACACAAAAGAGTTACCGACCACCAACCCTTAAGCTAACGATCTTAAAGATAGTACATGTGTCTATTTTTTGAGTGAAAGTAAGCCAAAATTCCGAGAAGCGTGAAATGGGTTAGATTTGTCGAAATACCAATCACTCGATCCTGTAACGTACTGAAAGCAAAATGCTATTGTTACACTTAAAAATAGCATTCAAAGCATTGAGCGTTACCTACATCAAAATTTGAACAAGCGTTTGAATGAATCACTTGACGTTGGCGCAACAAAATCCTTAATTTAACACTTCGATAACATAGAATTATAACTATCACTCTATTCCCTACAGCTATACGGGGTCCTTTATGGCTCAATTAAAACCTTACCAACAAGCACTGCGCTGGGCTGAAGAACGCCCTAATGAGATTTTTCTCCGCCAGATCATTAATCGCCAGTTCACGGACTTCACGTATTCTGATGTCGTCGACCAAGCCTTAAGAATGGTGTCGGCGTTAAGGGGAATGGGATTGGAGCCTGGTGACAAAGTCGGGCTTATCTCTAAGAACTGTGCCGAATGGTTTATCACTGATCTTGCACTAATGCTTGGAAGCTATGTCAGCGTTCCTATTTTTCCTACCGCAGGCAGCGACACCATTGGACATTGTATTGACCACTCAGAAGCCAAATTGTTATTTGTGGGCAAGCTGGATGACACTAAGGCGTTAAAAGAGACGCTAGAAACCCGCAGTAAGCTACCGACCATAGCGCTTCCCTATCCAACGATTCATTGCGGTTATGACTGGGGGGATTTGATTGCGCAACATAGCCGTGCTGAAGTAAACCCTGACCACAAAGATGATGACCTGATGTCGATTGTTTACACATCAGGAACATCAGGCTTACCGAAAGGCGCCATGCTCACCCACGGCGCATTTGCTTGGTCATCTCAGCAACTGATCAATCACATTGGCATGAAGGACGGAGAGCGACTCTTTTCCTATTTGCCTCTCGCTCACATCACTGAGCGCGTATACATTCTCGGTACTGCTTTGCTCTCAGGTATTTGCACCGCCTTCCCTGAGTCTTTAGACACGTTTATTGATGACGTGAAAATGCATCGCCCGACTATGTTTATCTCGGTGCCTCGATTGTGGACACTCTTCCAGCAACGCATTCAACAAAAACTTCCACCAGCCAAGCTGAATCTGTTGCTTAAAATCCCCGTCGTATCAGGGCTTATTAAGAAGAAGATCGCACAGAATTTGGGCTTAGACCAAGCCCGCGTATTAGGTTGTGGCTCGGCCCCCGTTTCTGCTGCGCTACTAGATTGGTACGAAAAGCTTGGTCTGCACATTACCGAGGCTTGGGGCATGACAGAAGCCTTTGCCTATACCACGCTAAATTACCCGTTTAGAGCTGACAAAATCGGCACGGTGGGTAATGCGGGCCCTGGCATTGAACTGCGCATTGCAGCAGATGGTGAAATCTTGGCAAAAAGTCAGGGGCTTTTTGCTGGGTATTATAAAAACCCAGAAGCGACCGCCGAAACGATTATCGACGGTTGGCTTCACACAGGCGACATCGGCGATATTGATGAGGATGGCTACCTAACCATCCAAGGGCGCAAGAATGATACATTCAAAACAGCCAAGGGTAAGTTTGTTAGCCCTGTTCCGATTGAAAAGCGTTTATTTGAGCTAAGTAACGTAGAAATGATGTGTTTGGTGGGATCAGGTATGCCAGGCCCAATTCTGCTTGCACTTCCGCATCAGTTTCCGAACTTTGATCGTGAACGCTATGAACGCCGAGTGACGCATGTGATTGAGACGATCAACAAAGAATTGGAATCACACGCGAAAATCAAAGGTGTATTGATGATTAAGGAAGCGTGGAGCATTGAAAACGGCTTACTAACACCTACGCTGAAAATTCGTCGCCACTTACTTGAGAAGCAATATCACGATATTGGTGCCAGTTGGCCCTCGGATAAATTGGTACAATGGGAAGACTAACAACTCACCATTGTTAAACATCAATAAGTTGAACGGGCCAGTCGGCCCGTTTTTTATTTTTCGAGGCAAACATTCGTCTAATTTTTACTTTCTCTTTCTGCTGAAAAAACCCTACAAAATGAACTGTCATGTGTAGTAATATTACGTAAAACCTATCAGGTGATGACGATACTCATCCCTAACATCGAGAGAGTGATCAATGAGCCAGGAAGAAATTCAAGTATGTGATGCTTGCGGTGTAACCGCTGAAATGGGTTACGTGATCAGCGAAGGTGACGACGTTGCTGAAGTCGAAATCTTTGCAACAAATAAAGCTGCTGCCCTTGCTGAATTTGGTGCATACCTTGCACTAGCAAAAGAAGTCAATGACGCAGTGATTCACGATCTCGATGAAGAGGCGGAGTTTTCTCACAACCCATTGAATGTCAGACTTAAGTTTGAATGTAGTGCTGAGAAACTTATCTTCGAACTGCGTAGTCGTTCTCTGACAAAATAGGCAATATTGGCGTGTAGTCGACACGTCAGATAGCCAGTGAAACAGACATAAGAAAGGCCGAAAATGTCACCATTTGCGGCCTTTTATTTCATCTAACTGAACACATTGTCTTTTAAAACAACGTAGGTGTATCTTCCTCTTCATCGACACCTAAAGTTTCCAATACAATCTCAAGCTTTTTCGCAGCAACCTCATATTCAAACTTACGAATAGCATCTTCAACAGACTCAAGATCGACATTCATACTCTTCGAGCTTTCTTTGATCCCTGAAATAAAATCAACGGCTTGCGTGTCAAAATTGTTTAGTAGGATTTTCAGTTGCTCCAGTTCGATGCGAAACTCTCTCGGCGTATAACCAGCAAAAGTTGCTTGTTCTTCGACCTTGTTCTCTTTCTCAACGGGTATGTAAGTTTTAATTTCTTTCAGGCACGTTTCTATTTTGTCTAAGAGCACCGGATCCATTTTAAGATCAGAGCCCGACTGATCTTCCAATGTACCAGCAATCACCGCTAATCCCTTCGCGGAAACGTTAGCTGCCGCGCCCTTTAATGAATGCGCAAACATTTCAACGTCTTCTCGGTTTCCATCACTCAACGCTTGTCGAATTTTGTCTATCACCGCCAGTTTAGTTTCGGTAAACGCACCAATCACCTTCCAATATGCTTTGGCGTTGCCACCGATACGTTGTATGCCTTCATTTGCATCCAACACTAATGGGTCGATATCACCCAATTCTGTATTGATTTCAACCGTTTCAGGTTTAGGCGCATTCATCACAACTGACGTTTTGACTGTTTCTTTTGATGCAGATGTCCAACGACGGATAGCAGATATCAACTCATCAACATCGATTGGCTTAGAAACATGGTCATTCATACCCGCTTCTTTACATTGCTTAACGTCTCGCTCCATTGCATTGGCTGTCATTGCCACGATGGGCATATCAGCAAGAGAATCTATCTCTCGGATTTTCTTAGTCGCTGTCACACCATCCATCACTGGCATTTGCATGTCCATGAGCACAATATCAAACCGTTGCTCTTGCACCATATCGAGCGCAATCTGGCCATTGTCAGCAACTTCAATGGATGGGTTAAATTGTTCCAGTATCCCTTTGGCGACTTCTTGGTTAATCATGTTGTCTTCCACCAGCAAGATATTCAAGCCAGTGAAATCAATATCTTCAGAGATTTCGTCATGAGCATCTCGGCTGCTGAGAAGTTTCAGCTCCTCTTGCCCAAACGCTTCCATTAGTGCATCGAATAACGAAGATGGGTTAATCGGTTTCACCAAGGAGGCATCAAATATGTTTTGGATGTCATCCCCAATCAACCCAGCATCCTCGCCATAAGCGCTGGCTAAAATCACCTTCGGCGTTTTCTTAACGTCTAACGCTTGGATCTGTAATGTCGCTTCGTCGCCGTTAATGCCTGGCATCTTCCAGTCCATCACCACCACGTCAAAACCATCATTACTTTCATCGGCGGATTGCACTTCAAATACCGCTTCTTCACCATTTGACACCGCAGCGACACGCAAATCCAAATTATCTAGTAGCGCATACATGATGTCTCGAGAGGCTTGGTTGTCATCCACCACCAGCACGCGCTTGTCATTAAGAACCGTGGTTCTCGCGACTTGCTCTTTGATACTGGCTTCACTGCGACCACAGCGAATAGTGAATGAGAATGTTGAACCATGGCCTGGTTCACTTTCGACCCATATACGTCCACCCATCAATTCGACAAAGCTCTTAGAGATGGTTAAACCCAATCCCGTACCACCATATTTACGGGTGATAGAACCATCAGCCTGAGAAAACGATTGGAACAGTCGGCTCAACTGCTCTTCAGACATACCAATGCCTGAGTCTTGAATATCGAACTGAACTTCAACAAGCTCATCACATTCGGAGATTTTTTTCGCCCGTATGATAATTTCGCCGCTATCAGTAAACTTAACGGAGTTACCCGTCAAATTAATGATAATTTGACCCAAGCGCAGTGGGTCACCCACCAAATCATCGGGCAAATCGGGATCAATATCGAATATCAATTCCAAATCTTTTTCTTTCGCTTTTACCGAAATAATATTGCTGATGTTGTCCAGAACTTCACTGAAACGGAAGCCAATGTGTTCGACGGAAAGTTTCCCAGCTTCAATTTTCGAAAAGTCCAAAATGTCATTGATGATGCCTAATAGAGACTTACCCGCTTTCTCTATATTGCCAACATAGTTACGCTGCTTATCATTCAAATCTGTTAATAACGCAAGATGTGACATCCCTAATATGGCATTCATTGGCGTACGGATTTCATGGCTCATGTTGGCAAGAAACTCGCCTTTGGCTTTACTGGCTTCGTTGGCCTGATCTTTCGCGGAGATCAGATCCGATTCCAAGCGTTTTTGCGTTGTCACATCAACAAACAGCCCGACAATACCTAAAGGCTCACCATCACTGCCAAAGTATGTGGCTTCGTATACCGTCAATATGCGTATATCACCGCTGGGGTTGGGCAATTCGATGTCATAAACACTCGACCCTGGATTCTCTAGCAATGCACTTTCTTTTTCGTGGAACATGCTCGCTACATCACTCGGGAACAGTTCACTCGGCGCTTTATCCACCACATCGACATAAAACAATCCGAGGAAGTCAGTGAACGCATCGTTCACGCCAATGTAGATGCCATCGGTATTCCTAAAATAGGTAGGGTTAGGAATCGCATTAATAATTTGTTGGTTGAGCTTGAGTTGTTCAGATACCCGCTTCTCGGCTTCTAGCTGAAGTTCGGAGTTAATCGTAAGCTGTATACCTACCGCCAAGTCTTCCTGCGCTTCCAGCAACCAATCAATTTCCTGATCGGTGAACGAACGGGTTGAACCTAATTCAAGCACACCGACCATATCGTTGTTAACCACAAGTGGCATGAAGTACATCTCTTCCAAGCGCAACTCACCTGCTGGCAACATCAATGAGAACTTGTCTTTCTCATTACGAATTCGTAGAAATTCTTTCGTTAACATAATGGTGCGATGGAAAGACACTGACTCCACGTCCATCTCTTTAGTGGTTTCGTCGGTCCCCACGCCACCCACTAAGTGAAGCTTTTCGTTTCGTTGAACATAAATAGCCACGTACGGCAATTCAAGGCGTTGCGAGTAAAAGTTTGCGACTTGTAAACCCAGATCTTTGGTATCTGAGCAGCCACGGATGAGATCAGAAAACGCTTTAATCTGGCGACTAAATTCAAAACGTTGTGCGATTTCGCCCAACACCTCATTCTGTGCTGCTGCGAGATCTTTCAGCTCACCTTGGCTTTCTACATCGAGTTTGAATTCAAACTGCTTGTCACGCACTTTGCTTACAATCACACGACGAATGTTGTCTAGCGGTTTAAGGAAGCGATACCACAGCAATACGGTAGAAAGGCCAACGGTCAGTATCAACAAGAAGGACATGGAGGCCGCCACGCCGTCCATATTGCTACGTTGCTGAATGAGATTGTCCAACTTGTCGCGTGTCGTTCTGTTAATGATGTCGTAGAAAGCACCAATCGGCCCCATGACTTTATTTTTTTCATGGATATATTCAGGGCCAAACAACATTTCTTGAGCCTGTTTACGATCAGGAATAACACGCTCAAAACCTCGTGCAGTTCGCTTTTTGCCTTGAACAATGTCCATCGCCGCTTGTTCAATCGCGATGAGTTCTTGTGATCGCGAAAGCGCTTGAGTCAAAAATGACATATGCGCTTCGCTAATACCTGACTCACGCAAACGGCTCAACAAAGAAGGATAGTCGGGACGAATTGGGACGGCTGGCGCTTGTACTTCGTAGTTTGGGTCTGACAGTTGTGCCCAGTAGTCGAAATTATAACTTTCTGGCAGCGGCAAGTAGCCTTCTCGAACCGCGTTGACATTTTCAAATAGATATCGCCAGCGCACATTTGACGTCACCGAATAGTTACGTGCAAATTGCGTGAGTAAATCTGAACTGTTCTTGAGTTCGGTGGCAAGTTTGAATTGTTGGTGTCGTTGTTCGTAAAGCAAATTTATTTCTTTGGACAATACCTCCGAACGGAGATTTGCAAAAATTATAAGCACACCAAGAAGGAGAATAAATCCCATCAATGCAAAGAATATGTGGCGAATCGATCTCATTTTGTCTCCAAGATTCTCGAATTGGTGACACTACCTCAAGTAAGCGTAGACCCCGACTCGCTGTTGATAAAGTGAGAAAAAGCAAAAGCCTGATTGCACTTAGAGATGGATCACGTCATAAATGAACATCGCATTCATGATTTATTGATGCAAAAGACACAGGGAGTGTATCTATTGGCACCGATTTACAAAGGGACATTAGCCATGATGGTCGGCGTCAGCATATTAAGTGTTGATAGCCTACTCATTCGGTTGATTGAATCATCCGGTTGGACATTGTTGTTCTGGCGAGGAATTATTTCAGCCTTAGTGGTGTTGGTCTTTACAATGGCAACCAAACCCAAGCAGACGATGAATGCTCTGCGTAAACCATCTAAAAACTTGCTGATTGGTTCCGTTGCGTTCTCTCTGTCAACGGTATGCTTTGTTCTGTCAATCGAGCACACCCAAGTTGCCAGCACGCTCATTATTATCAACGTTAGCCCGCTAATATGCGCCGCGCTTGCGTTTTTTTTCCTAAAAGAAACCATCGAATTACGTACATTGATTGCCATTTTGGCGGCAACACTGGGTATCGTGTTTGTTTTCTACGGTAAAGCCTTACCCAATGCTTCTTTCGGCAATATGTTAGCCTTAGTCACGGCTTTGATGCTGGCTATCTATTTTGTGGTGTTGCGAGAAAGCAAAAGCGCTAATGCTCCCCTATTTCTCGTTTTTGGCGGGCTTTGTACCGCTGTCATTGCGATACTTGCAGGGGCGGAACCTTTTTCTCTGACGTCACAGGAATGGGTTTACGTCATCATCCTATGCGCTGTTGTCGTACCGTCGGCCTTTATTCTGATATCCATCGGACCCAAATTTCTTCCCGCAGCTCATGCCAATTTGTTCATGTTATTAGAGGCTATTCTAGGGCCCCTGTTTGTATGGATGGTGCTAGGGGAAGTGCCCAGTGACAACGTATTAATTGGCGGTAGCATTGTTATGCTGACGTTGGTGCTGTTTACACTGTCATCGGCTAAGAGTCGACATTCGCTCAATAAAAAACCCAGCGAATGATCGGCTGGGTTTTGAGTATATCTTTTGCAGTTTACCAAGAAGCCATTGGTCTAATGCTATAGTCTCAGGCTCTGCCAAGCTTCACACATGGTTCTGAACGTCTCAGCGTTTCCTTCAGGGCGATCAGGGTGCCACTTCAAAGCCATTTTTCGCCACTGACGACGGATCTCTGAATTGGTTGCACTGTCTGACAGCCCCAATGCTTTGAGTGCATTCCGCCGTTCAACCGTCGTTTCGCTACAATGGCCAACATGTTGCTGGTAGCGTTTCCAGAAAGACTTCAGAAGTTCACGGACATCTTCTGTTTGTGCGTCATAGTTTTTCCAATCCATGTAGTATTCGCGCAGAGGATCATCACGATTCACCTCATGCTGAACAAATCCCGCTCCGGCTCCTCGCCACATCAAACGAATATCCATGGATTCGACCTGTAGCCATTGATTGGGCAACAGAGACTCCTGCAATTGGTAAAGCGCGTTCATGATAAGGAAATTGCGCTTGAACAGGTCCAGCTGGGGGTCATCATCCAAATGGTCCATGATGGTATTCTTCTGAAGTTCAGCCATCAGGTAGTGAACTTTCCAGCTCTCATTAGAACTTTCGAGCACACTGAGTATTGGCCAGATCAGAGGGTTATCAATATCATCCCGTTGTTCTGCAAGCATACTGCTATATCTCCTATCGACATCATGTCGTACATATAAGACATTAATCCAAATTTCTGTGAATCGCTCGCAAAATTCCATTGTTCTGCAATGCGTCACATCTCAATGTCATCCTTTGCTTTTCATTTCGCTAATGACAAACAACTCAATATTCTTTGCATAGGAAATGCCAGTTTTGACTCGCGGTGTAAAAAAATCTGACAGAAAACGAATGGACGATTTGCAGTGGGTTGAGAACTAAGCAAAAAGGCCAGAGCATTCGCTCTGGCCTTTCGTTATTTATTTCTTTATTGCGCAACTCAACAGCATGCTTTCAACAAGCATTAACCCTTGGTGGCAAGAACTGGCGACAAAACGTTGACGCTACTTTGCCACTTCTAAGCGCGTTCTGCGAATTACGCAGTGGTTTACGCTAACCGCAATTTAACCGCGATAGTAACGCTGTGGTACAAATGGCATCTTTTCGATTACCATCGGTAATTTCTTACCTCGTACTTCCGCATACACTTCTGTGCCCAATACGGCTAACTCGGTCGTCACGTAGCCCATCGCAACAGGCTGGCCCTTAGTCGGTCCAAACGTACCACTTGTTACGATACCGATTTCATTATCGTCGGCATCAAACAATTTTGCGCCTTCTCGAACAGGGGCTTTGCTCGTGCCTAGCAAACCAACACGTTTACGCGAAACATCTTTAGTGGCGATTTGATCAAGCACGATATCCGCACCGGGAAATCCACCAGCACGCTCACCGTCAGCACGACGAGGCTTGCTGATCGCCCAAAGCAGGCTAGCTTCAACAGGCGTTGTAGTCGTGTCAATATCATGACCATATAGACACAGACCGCATTCAAGTCGCAATGAATCACGCGCGCCAAGACCAATCCATTCAACGTCGTCATGCGCGAGCAGTTGTCGCGCAAACGCATCAGCTTGGTCAGCAGGTACTGAGATCTCATAGCCATCTTCGCCGGTATAACCAGAGCGGCTCACTAAGCACTCAACGCCACCAAGATCCATCACAGCAGCATCCATAAACACCATATCAGCCACGGCAGGATTAATTGTCGCTAAGATGGCTGCCGCTTTAGGCCCTTGCAATGCCAGTAATGCACGGTCTTCAATCACTTCCAAAGAGACGTCACTTGGCAGGTTGGCACGAAGATGCGCAATGTCTTGGTCCTTGCACGCAGCATTCACGACAACAAACAGATGGTCACCAAAGTTAGCCACCATCAAGTCGTCCATCAGGCCGCCCTGATCGTTAGTAAACATGGCATAGCGCTGCTTTCCTGATGGTAAATCGATAATATCGACAGGCACCAAAGCTTCTAATGCTTTCGCCGCACTTTCACCGTGTAGGCGAACTTGCCCCATGTGCGATACGTCAAACAAGCCAGCATTTTCGCGACAATGGATGTGCTCTTTGCGCACGCCCAATGCGTATTGAACAGGCATGTTATAGCCAGCAAATGGCACCATTTTCGCACCCATCTCAATGTGCAAATCGTGTAGTGGTGTTTTCAATAGATCCTGAGACATGTTTCACTCCATGATCACGGCTTTAGCCGACGTTGTCACTTCCCGCCACCTCACGTAGCGGAGTTAATATCTTTCGTCTCAATCAGTTAAGACGCGGTCACCCATAAAATCAGGGCATCTTCTTCACTGACCGAGGTAAGCATGTGCCCCATCGCTGCGTCGTAATAAACGCTATCGCCCTCGTTCAGCGCTATCGATTCGTAAAACTCAGAATAGAAAGTAATGCTACCTTCCAGTACTAACAAAAATTCCTCGCCATCATGGCGAATCCACCCGTCATACTCTTCAAAAGAACGTGCACGCACACGAGATTTGAAAGGAAACATTTTCTTATTCGATAACTGCGACGCCAACAATTCATGTTCATAAGTGCCTGTTGGTCGCATCTTGCCTTCGTTGACACGCGTAACGTCTCGACGACCCATAGCTTTGGTCTTCTTCGGTGGAGCAAATAACTGTGGAATATCAATACTCAATCCAGCAGCAAGCTTTTGCATCGCTTGGAAGGTAGGCGAGATTTGTTCATTTTCAATTTTAGACAAGGTAGATCGCGCTAGGCCGGTAAGCTTGCTCGCCTCTTCTAACGTCAGCCCGCTGCCCGTTCGAATTTCTTTCAAGCGTTCGCCGAGCCTTAACGGTGCTATGTGCGCATCCGCTTGACCATTCGACCTTTCAATGGTTACTGACGGATACACATCCTGTGCATCTGAATCTGTCATTATTCGTCCCTCACCTTGTCTTACTGATTTCTCACAACGCGTTACTCGTGTTTTTGTAGCACGGGCATTCTTACACGAGATCGCGTTTATCCAATAAGGCCAAGTTAACATTTTTAACAAAAAGTTTCCTATAGGAAACTTGTGCATTTACCTTAACGCTCTCACTCCGGAAGTCCAGTGCGTCGTGTCTCGGCTGTCATCACACCCAAATCGTTCACAAAACACGCACCCAACAAGATGAAATCATAAGGCACTGTTTTTAAAGTTAATTAAATATTGCCAAGTAATTGTTAATTGCAATTCTTTCAGCAAAATAGTAAAAAGGCAAACGATTGCGTACGCTGAGTATGGTAGTGACGATGATCGGGCAGTTGAAACTCAGAACTGTAGACGAGATCACACCCAGAGTTTCCTATAGGAAATTTTATTTTGCAGACCGCAAATTCGAGATGTATGTTACGCAAATGTTGACGCCGAAATAACGATAACGAACCACTGTTGCTATACCCAGAGTAGTGATGTGTCGAAACACACACCAGCAACACAGTTCGAAGATAAGGCAACAACACATGACACGGATCAGTCATTACGATGACATCCGCGATGCATAACCTACAAAGCAAGGATACGTGCGATGAGTCACAGCATGTTTGACCTGTTTAAAATTGGCGTTGGCCCTTCAAGTTCCCACACCGTGGGGCCTATGTTGGCAAGCGCTCGATTCGCTTCTGCTTTACGTGATCAAGAACTGCTTCACAACGTAGAAAAGGTACGTGTAGAGCTATATGGTTCACTCGCGCTGACGGGAAAAGGCCACGCAACCGACGTTGCATGTGTCATGGGGTTGATGGGGGAATGGCCAGATACCATTAACTCAGACGACATCCCTACTCTGGCAGCCATGGTCAAAGGCAGCAAAGAGTTGCCGCTAGATGGGCATCGTTTTATTCCGTTCGACTGGGAGGCTGATTTAGTCTTCCATTTCGACAAAGTACTACCTGAACACCCAAATGGCATGACACTGACGGCCTTTGGAAAAAGCGATGAAGCACTGCTCTCTTGCACGTATTTTTCTGTAGGAGGTGGCTTTGTCGTTAAGAAAGGTGAAACAGATGCACTCGCCTCTGATTTCCAACCACCTTTCCCATTTAGCAGCGCCGTTGAACTGCTCGCGCATTGTGAGAGTGAAAAAAAATCGATTGCACAAATCATGTTTATCAACGAATTGGCGCGAGCCAAGCGTGAAGATAAAAAGGCAACGATAGACACGGTGAACGAACAAGTTGATGCATTGTGGCAAGTCATGTTTGCCTGCATTGAACGAGGCGTTGCCCAAGATGGTGTGTTACCAGGCGGACTAGAGCTAAAACGACGCGCTAAAAAATTGCATGATTGTATTTTGAAGAAAGACACAGACGGCTTACCTGTCGACACCAATGATTGGGTCAACATGTATGCCATGGCAGTAAATGAAGAAAACGCGGCTGGCGGGCGTGTTGTTACCGCCCCCACAAACGGCGCAGCCGGTGTAATTCCCGCGGTATTGGCTTACTACAACAAGTTTGTCTCGCCAAATAATGACGAAGGCATTCGTATATTTTTAGCGACAGCCGCGGCAATTGGCTCACTGTACAAAACCAATGCATCTATTTCTGCGGCTGAAGTAGGCTGCCAAGGTGAGATTGGAGTGGCCTGTTCAATGGCAGCAGCAGGGTTAGCTGCGGCCATGGATGCAACACCCGAACAGATTGAAAACGCCGCTGAAATTGGCATGGAGCACAACCTCGGTCTTACTTGCGACCCCATAAATGGCTTAGTACAAGTGCCATGTATAGAACGAAACACTATGGGCGCAGTAAAAGCGATCAACGCAACAAGGCTAGCGCTCAATGGCGATGGCAGCCACCATGTTTCGCTCGATAGCGTCATTAAAACCATGCACGAGACCGGGTTGGACATGATGAGTAAATACAAAGAAACGTCGCAAGGTGGATTGGCGACAAACGCCATCGCCATCAACGTCGTCGCTTGTTAGTCATATAGCGTATTGACCAACACAACGAATACAGGGGTGTTCAACGGAAACACTTGAACACCCAAATACCTGAACACCTAGGAAGCCCGAATTTCTGTTGCTTCAGCAATAGACAACAATTAACTCGTTTCATACGGAGATGTAAAAATGGATGCAACCCTGAAGTTTTCTAAAAGCCATGAGTGGGTAAAAGATAATGGCGATGGCACTGTGACTGTCGGCATTTCTGAACACGCCCAGCAACTTCTTGGCGATGTCGTTTTTGTTGATCTGCCAGAAGTCGGCAGCGACGTCGAATTAGGCGAAGGCTTTTCTCTTGTAGAATCAGTAAAAGCAGCATCTGACATTTACGGCCCAGTCAACGGCGAAGTCGTTGAAGTGAACGAGAATTTGGATGACAGCCCAGAGTTGATCAACGAAGAACCGTTTGAAGGCGGCTGGATTGCAAAAATTAAGCTAGCCGATGACAGCAACCTTGATCATCTGATGAATGCTGACGCTTACCAAGAAACCATCGAAGACTAATTCAGGAGTAAGGTCATGACAGAATCACGCCTACTCGATCAACTTCAACCTCATGCTGAGTTTGCCACTCGTCATAATGGTCCGCGTGAAGCCGATCAGAAAGAGATGCTAAAAGCGATTAACGCTAACAGCGTCGAGCATTTGATTGAAGAAACCGTGCCTGCCGGCATTCGTTTGCCACAACCACTTCAACTTGATGACGCATTGAGCGAAGTCGCCATGCTGCAAAAGCTCAAAGCTATTGCTAGCAAGAACGTCATCAAGCGCAGCTTTATTGGTCAAGGTTACTACGGAACACATACACCAAACCCGATTTTGCGTAACGTGCTTGAAAACCCAGGTTGGTACACGGCTTATACACCCTACCAGCCTGAAATTTCTCAAGGTCGCCTTGAATCCTTGTTGAACTTCCAACAAATGGTGATGGATTTAACCGGCATGGATCTGGCGAACGCCTCTCTGCTGGATGAAGCAACCGCAGCTGCCGAAGCCATGACCTTGTGTAAGCGCGGCGGGAAAAGCAAAAGTAACGCTTTCTTTGTAGCAGACAATGTTCACCCCCAAACGCTGGATGTGATCAACACCCGTGCCCTATTCATGGGCTTCGATGTGATTGTTGGTCCTGAAGAAACCTTGTCTTCCCACGACGTTTTTGGTGCCCTGCTTCAATACCCTGGCACTACGGGACAAGTTCGTGACTTGACCGACTTGATTGCCGCAGCACAGGCCAAGAAAACGCTTGTCGCTGTCGCCACCGATCTTCTCTCATTAACCCTACTAAAAGCACCGGGTGAAATGGGCGCAGACGTTGTCATTGGTTCGGCACAACGATTCGGCGTGCCAATGGGCTTTGGTGGTCCACATGCAGCATTCATGGCAACACGTGACAAACTCAAACGCACCATGCCAGGCCGCGTGATTGGCGTATCGGTTGATACCAAAGGTCACCAAGCACTGCGCATGGCAATGCAAACACGCGAACAACATATTCGCCGTGAAAAAGCCACGTCAAACATCTGTACTGCACAAGCGTTACTGGCGAACATGGCGGCTTTCTACGCTGTTTACCATGGCCCAGAAGGCTTGAAGAAAATTGCTCGTCGCGTACATCACCTGACCGCGTTGGCAGCTGCCGCGTTTAACCACGCAGGTGTGGCGCTCGCATACCATGATTTCTTCGACACCATCACCTTGAACACAGGCGCAGACACTGATGCCTTGTTCCAAAAAGCGCAAGATGCAGGCTTCAACCTGCGCAAGCTTGATGGTCAACTTGGCCTAAGCCTTGACGAAACCACCACGCTTGAAGAAATCGACGCATTAGTCGCCGCAATGACAGGTGAATCAAACGTCGCGCAATTTGCTTCTTCCGTAGAAGCGGATGAGTTCGCTGCGATTCCTGAATCTTGCCTTCGTACCAGCGATTACCTGACTCACCCAGTGTTTAACACTCACCAAAGTGAAACGCAGTTGATGCGCTATATGAAGAAGCTTGAAAACAAAGACTTCTCATTGACGCACGGCATGATCCCACTTGGTAGCTGCACCATGAAGCTAAACGCTGCTGCAGAGATGATCCCGGTAACGTGGCCTGAGTTTGGTGCGCTGCACCCGTTCGTGCCTGCTGACCAAGCACTGGGTTACGGTGAACTCGCTGATTCTTTCAACAAAATGCTGTGTGAAATCACTGGCTATGACGCTATGTCGCTTCAGCCAAACTCTGGCGCACAGGGCGAATACGCAGGCTTGATTGCCATTCAGCGTTATCACGAGAGCCGAGGCGATACACAGCGTAACGTGTGTCTGATCCCAAGCTCTGCGCATGGTACTAACCCAGCGTCAGCTGCCATGGTTTCCATGAAAGTAGTTGTTGTAGGTTGTGATGACAACGGCAATATCGATGTGAACGATCTGAAAGCGAAGATCGAAAAACACCGTAACGAGTTGTCATGCATCATGATTACTTACCCTTCAACACACGGCGTGTATGAAGAGGCGGTTCAAGAAGTATGTGAATTAGTACATGAAGCTGGTGGTCAGGTTTATCTAGACGGTGCAAACATGAATGCACAGGTCGGCTTAACGACACCGGGCTTCATCGGCTCAGATGTTTCTCACCTGAACCTTCACAAGACTTTCTGTATCCCGCACGGTGGTGGCGGCCCTGGTATGGGTCCAATCGGTGTGAAATCACATCTTGCACCTTTCTTGCCAGGTCACGTTGAAGACGGCTCAAACTATGCGGTATCTGCTGCACAACTAGGTAGTGCGTCAATCTTGCCAATCTCTTGGGCATATATTGCCATGATGGGCGAAGAAGGTCTGACGGAAGCGACCAAGATTGCCATCCTAAGCGCAAACTACGTGATGGAACGTCTACGCCCATACTACCCAGTACTGTACATTGGTACACATGGTCGTGTTGCGCACGAGTGCATCATCGATATTCGTCCGCTTAAAGATGCGTCTGGCATTTCAGAAGAAGACATCGCGAAGCGCCTCATGGACTTTGGTTTCCACGCGCCAACCATGTCGTTCCCTGTTGCAGGCACGCTCATGATTGAGCCAACGGAAAGTGAAGACAAAGCAGAGCTTGATCGTTTCTGTGATGCCATGATCGCCATTCGTGAAGAAATCGCGAAAGTGCAAGACGGTGAATGGCCTTTGGAAAACAACCCATTGGTTAATGCCCCTCACACTCAAGCTGATTTGATGGCGAACGAGTGGGAACGCCCTTACAGCCGCGAGCTGGCTTGCTTCCCAAGCGAACAAGTAAGAGCTGCCAAATACTGGCCAACAGTTAACCGTGTCGACAACGTCTACGGTGACCGTAACCTGATTTGTTCATGCCCAAGCATTGAAAGCTATATGGAAGAATGATCGCACTGATCGCATCCAATCAAGTTAAAACCTGACTTGAATAAGAAAAGGCGAACCGCTCGGTTCGCCTTTTTTTTTTCTTTGATTGTGCTAGCGACAGAAAACTGTATTCAACTGACAGAGTGGTAACTATCCCTTTAAGATAGCTTCCAGTATGCCTCTCTCAGTGTGTTCTTTTGACTGTGAATTGAAGTGACATTAGGCTACGTCATGACCCACAGCAGCGGCCCAAATTTGGTACCACTGCTCTTTTGATAGAGTTAAATGAATTGAATCTACCAATGGCGAAATATTTTCAATCTTGCTAGAACCTGTAATGATTCTTGGCTGACATGGCATTTTAAATACCCACGCGTACACAACTTGTGAAATTGAGACTGCGCCAATTTCCTCTGCAATTTCATTCAACAATTTTGTTAGTCTAGATGTAACAGGATGACTCTCATCAAAGAGCTTCCCTCCCCCCAAACAAGACCAAATCATCGGGCTTACTTGATTTTGATAACACTGATCAAACAAGCCATTATCAAGTGCTTCCGTATTAAATGGCGAAAACTCAATTTGGTTGGTGCATAGCTTGACGTCCAAGGCGCTTTGCAACAAATTGAACTGCGTTACATTAAAATTTGAAACACCAAAGTCCCTAACTTTTCCGCTTCTCTTCAATTCATTAAACGCTTCATTGACTTCCTGAACATTCATCAAGTAGTCAGGACGATGTAAAAGCAACGTATCAACATAGTCAGTCTTTAAATCTTTTAGCGAGTTATCAACCGATTTAATGATAGTTAATTTGTCAGAATCATAATGGCTAGTATTTTTTGCATCTAAAGAGCCTGGGCCGACACCACGAATTCCGCATTTCGTGATTATTTTGGCCTGATCTCTAAGGGATTCAGAGAGCGCCATAGCCTCGCCAAAAGCGGCTTCGCTACGATAAACATAGGCATGATCAAATGTAGTTATCCCACACTCAATAAGCTGATTTATAAAATAATTCAATTCTTTAGAAGACTTACCCCAAAGAGAGGTTCGCCAGAATCCAGCAATCAGCCGATCATTGATGTTTACATTCATTGTACTTTTCCCACATTTGAAATTTTGGATTCATTTATCTTGGATTAATCATTTGAAAAATAATTAACTCGGCTATCCTTTAGGGCGTTCAATGCCAATGTGACGTGCTTTAACACTCCATCAACCATACGATGAAGTATAAATAAAATGTAGAAGCATTTAAATGGAATACTCAGAAAAACGGGGGGCAAATCGTAACAACCTACCATCAGGCATGCGTACCACTGACAATGGTGTCATTGAACTTTTTCAGTGCCCATGACTAGGTAATAGTGACGAGGAATTAGTATAATTAACACGAAACATAGACGAACAATGAAATACAGAAATATTATGTAAACTATGAGTAATTAGTAGCCTCAGGGTCACAGCCTAAAACCAGTGATGAATGCTTGGTCTTGTTACTAAATGCTTATTTTATTTTCATTCATTTCAACTATAAATAACAAAAAATCGCACACCCGTGATCAGTATCTATGCTACCCACTATTATCACTTCAGTTAACACCGTGTTGATCAATCACTTCTTTGTGGATTTGAAAAAGCAGAGTCTATCCTTGTTTCAATGTGCAAAAACGGCATGGATTTCAGCTATCTCTTCATTGCTGAGGTATTGAAGGTTTTCATTTAAAGACTGTAATCGTAGTGCCGCCGTTTCCTCCAATTCTTCAACATTGTGCATCGCATTTTGAAGGTCTTCACCCATCACAACTAAACCCACATTCGTTGTCAACACAGCATGATGTTGTCTGGCTTTTTCCGCCAACAAATAGAATTCACTGCTCGCGTCATTATGATCAGCAACAGAGATACAAGGCAAAATTGACGTACGCATTGAAACAAACGGCGCAAACGCGGGCAAGACGTTTTCCGGATTCAGGTTTTCATTATCCGCTAGCCTAGAAATGTGCTTGGAACGCATAGAAACAATCGCGCGATATTGAGGATTGATGCGATAAATAGAAAGATGACTCTCAATATCCCACTGCGGTTTATCACCGGACAATAACTGACCTTCAAGAGACATTAATGATAGACGTTGGGGTTGACGTTTTTCATGGCTACTGTTTGGCGTCATTAACACTGTGTTATCACTCATCAACACAGAGATATTACCGCTATCCTCTGTATCTCGCCTGTTCGCAAACAGTTCGCGGCAGTAATCAACGATCTGATTCCGTAGATTATCCTGCTCTACCATGTCTCTTCTCCAACCAAGTTAATTGCCACAGCCAAAAATATCGTAACGTCTATTGAATCGGTCTTGCTTCAATCAAGCCCGTGATGCCCTTCAATAAAGAAATTAATTCTCTCGAGGATCGCTGCAAGTACGCTTCATGTGAACGTTTCGCCGTTTCCTTATCACCACATTCTATTGCTCTGACTAAATGCGAATACGCATCTACAGCCTCCCAAGGTGTAACACCCAATTTAGAAACCATTGCACGAACACGGCGGGATTTATCCATCATTCGTTGCATAAGTAATAGAAACGTTTTGTTACCCGTTAAACGGATTAACGACAGTCGAAAAGCCGCCTCATGCTTCACCCACTTGGTGTTGTTCTTCTGATCGCGGGCGTCATAAAGCATTTGAAGATGAAATTTCAAGGTATCCCAGCATTTATCATCCAACGTTTGAATGTCGAGATAGCTGATGGCGTAAAGCTCTAATGCAGCAACCACTTCGAGCACTTCATGAAGCTCATCCAAAGAAATTGGCTTGATATAAATGCCACGTCTCGGCACGGGCTCGATCAAGCCTTCTTGAGCTAACCGAATACACGCTTCTCTCAGTGGCGTACGCGAAACGTCAATACGACGTGCTAGCGCCTCTTCGAGATAATAGCTTCCGACTTCCAGTTCATTGGACAAAACCATTTGCCTGACAGCTTGATATGCCGTTTCTGTCAGCGTTTTCCTCATTACCATCCTTAACATTCACACGATTCGTTGAGGATGCGTTTCCTCAGAAAACCTTGTATTCCGTCATGACGACTATAAAAATACGTATACGTTGATAGTTTTGTTAAAAACCAAGAATTTCGCAAGTTAATAACAATGACTGGCATTTTTCATTCGAAAAATGAGACATTTGTCACCAAAATGTTAGGTTTAACATCTTTTCTGATTTAAATCTAATCGCAAATTTCAATTCATTCTTTCAATTAATGTATACGTTAAATGCATCTTCTTGTGATCGAATTTCATGAGTGAAATACAGAAAATATATTCGAGGAGCCGGATTCATTGGCATTCATGAGAATCTGTTTGAGATGATTCACTAAAGAATTGGGGCGACATTTGGGGGTAGCCAATGCGGTTAAAACACCGCCACATCCGCACTGAAAAGTTGATGAAGATCTCAAAAATTGTCTGGTAGGCTTCCGATTCACTCGGCAAACCGTAGTCTGAAACCTCCCAAGCAGCAGAAACCAGCAAGTCCGTTTCAAGTTGCAGCATGGGATTCTGACAAGGAAACCAAGGAGGGCGAGATGGCAGAACAAAACAATACGCTTTACTGTGAGGATTGTGGACGAGTAACGCCGCACACTCACATTCAACTAGAACCGAGAAAAGTCTCACCAGACAGCACACTCTTTCAGCGCGCCACCATTGTTCTTTCTAACTCAATGGATTTAATGCTCGGCAGTTCTTATGAACAGTGCACTTGCTGTGGCTCAACATTTGGGCACACAGACAGTATTGGTGGTATCTAATGCAGTTAGACGCGCTTTCTGAACTTCTTAATCACAACGGTTTTAACACCACAATGAAAGATGGCAATGTCCGAGTGCATTCGGGTTGGGCTGTATTGCCTATCACCATTAAGCACGACATTGCCAAAGACACCCTTGCCGTAACATATAATCAGACTGGCCAACTTCTTTGCGCTATCGCCTTTGTTATTCAGTGCTTCATGTTCCTTGGTGCTGGCGCATTCTTCTCAGCAGGGCTGGCTGGGTCGGTCGTGTTTTTGTGTGCGATGAATGTGATTCTGACGGACTCTGCCGCAAAAGAGATCCGTCAACATCTTCGTCAAATCGCCATTCCACGAGAAGACACTCAGTCAATCTAAGCCCCTTAATCCCCTAACCCTCTTTCAGCACGCCTTAAATCAAGCAATTTTGTTCAAGTTTTGGTTAGCTTCGATGCTTATACTTTGCAAAGATGTTGAGAACGCACACTGAGGGAATCGACGTGACGACACAAAATCGTTTTCATTTTGCCCAAAGCCAACACCTTGATGGTGTCTCTGTGCTTGACGCAAACATGCGTGATTTTTCCTACGACAAACACGCTCATGAAGAGTTTTCTATCGGGGTTACGTTACGAGGTAGGCAAGATTTTTTCTGTCAGGGTGCGTATCATAAGAATCCAGCCGGCGCAGTTCTGCTCTTTAACCCTGAAGATGTTCATGATGGTCATTCTGGCGGGCAGCAAGATCTTGAGTATTTGATGCTGTATGTTCACCCAAGCAGCGTGGCAAGCCAATTCAAGGCGTTAGGAGTGAAAAACCCTTCAAGCCTTCGTATAGAAGGCTGCCGATTAGACAGCATGGCACTTCGCAACCAAGCGCTAATCATGTCATCCCTTATCAAAGACCAAGCAAGCAACCGAATCGAGCAAGAATCCGCACTGTTTCAGCTGTCTCATGCCATGGTTTCTTGCACCGAATTTCTTGAGGATGTGGTGCCAGCCCGCCGGCAAGATACGCTGTTGCTCCGTGCCAAAGATTTCATTCAATCGCACATCGATAAAGATATTTCCATTGATGACATCGCAAATGCGGCTTCATTGTCGAAGTTCCACTTTATCCGTCTGTTTCGCGCGCAATTTGGTATTACGCCCCACCAATACGTACTCAATTGCCGCATCAATGGCGCGAGAAAGGCCTTGGAGTCAGGTATGCAATCAAGTGATGTAGCACAAGCATTTGGCTTCTCCGATAGCAGCCACTTCAACCGCCGTTTTAAGCGCGTATTTGGTATGACACCAAAACAATACCAGCTCCAAGTTAGAGCACTACCGCCGCCCCACCTCGAATAAGTGCTCAACCTCACTTCTTAGAATCAGCGCTCGTTAATACCAGCGCGTCGGAATCACTGGAAGTGTTCCAATTTCCAACTCACTCAGGCTTCAGTTCACACGCTGAAGAGGCCTTTCGCTCGCCTTGAATATAGAGATTAGATTGTTATGTTAGAACTTTTCGCATACGCCATCGGCATTATGTACTCACCGGGGCCGGTTAATTTACTGGGGCTAAATGGCGGTATCCAGGGTAAAACTAAGCAAAACCTTCCGTATTTTACGGGGGTTGCCATTGCCATGCTCATTCTGTTTGTTTCGCTGAATGTGGTTGGGGGTTCTTTGGTGACAGAGGAATCATTGCCTTTCGTCAGCGCGGTGGGAGGCTGTTATATCTTATATATTGCCAGTAAGTTGATCAGCGCTCGCATACAAATTGATAACAACAAAATGGAAGATTCATTGTCGTTCAAAGACGGGCTGGTACTGCAACTACTCAACCCCAAAGGGTTTATCGCGACATTACCTATCGTGACCATTCAATTCCCTGCTGCCGGTATTCATGGCGCAAGCAGTTTGTTCTGGATTTTTGTTCTATGCCTATTGGCCTTTGGCGCACCCACCTCTTATTCAGTCATAGGTGGGTTGATAGGTCGTCGAATTCAGCAGCCCATTTATTTTCGCGCATTCAACGTGTTAATGGCGCTGATGTTGGCCTTTGTCGCTATCGATATTTTTCACCAAAACGTCTATACGCCGTGGTTCAAATGAATTTTTCCTACCTATCCGTTGGTTAAATTAAGATTGCCATCGATATAATAAGCCTTGAGCTAGAAATACAAAACCGCCTGAAAACGGCGGTTTTTTTCTACAAATCAGCGTTTATCGCGTCACGTATGCACGAACAAACTCACTGATAGAAACAAGGTCACTCACGGCAATGAACTCTTCCGTGGTATGAACTTTTGCCATGCCAGTCGACATGTTGACTGTCAGTAAACCTTTTTCGTTGAAAACATTCGCGTCAGAACCGCCACCCGTAGGTTTGGTGACAGGCTCAATGCCTATTGCCTCAAATGCCGCTTTAATAGCAACAACATGTGGGTTGTCATCAGCAATGCGGTAAGCATTGTAAGAACGTGTTGATTCGATATGGATACCCGCGCCGTGCTTTTCAGCGGCAGCTTCAAACGTTGATACCATGTGCTCAACTTGTTTCGCCAGCTTATTGTCGTCTAGCGAACGGGCTTCCGCTTCAATGTAAAGCTCAGGCATCACGATGTTCGTCGCCTGACCGCCACGTACCACACCGATATTTGCAGTGGTTTCTTCATCGATACGGCTTAGCGTCATGTTGCTGATCGCATCAGACGCCACGGTTAAGGCATTTATCCCCGTTTCAGGTGCCAAACCCGCGTGTGCTGGCTTACCTTTAATGGTGACTTTTAGGCTTTGTTGGCCAGGCGCCGTGGTGATAATAGTGCCGATCGGGCCACCTGAATCTAATACAATAGCTTGTTGTGATTCGATCATGCTGATGTCGAAATGCTTGGCACCTTCAAGGCCAAGTTCTTCGTACACCGTGAAAGCCACTTCAATCGTTTTGTGGGCTTCACCGCTCTCTTGAATGGAACGAACCGCTTCCATCACCGCAGCAATACCCGATTTATCATCGCCACCCAAAATGGTCTCGCCATTTGAGCGAATAATACCATCTTCGATGATTGGCTCAATACCGTTGCCCGGTGTCACTGTGTCCATGTGGCTGCTGAAAATAATGCTGCCTTCCAATGACCCTTGCAATTTACCGTAAATATTAAAGCCGTTAGAAATGGTGTCAGGAACAGGCAATTTTGTTACTGCAAATCCCATGTGACCCAATTGTTCTGCCAGAGCTTCGGCAACAGCTTTTTCGTTACCCGATTCACTGTCAATTTTCACCAGCTCAATAAAATGCTCAACCAGTCTTTCTTGATTAATCTTTGCCATCGGTGTGCGACTTCTTTTCTGCGAGATGAAGACACACCTTAAACTGAAGTGCGGCGCATTTTATATGGGTTACATCAAAGAAACATTCGATTTGATGGGAATATATACAAACAAAAAAGACGGGCAAACGCCCGCCAAAAGTATGGTAACTGGAGGCATCTTTGATAGATGCCGTTTTCTGTCCCTAGCTTATTTCTGTGCCCGCCTCGTCTTCGGCAACCACAGAGGTGTCAGACTTTGATTCGTTAACCCACTGCTGAACCGCCGCGCTGTTCAACACATGGTCGGCATAAGCTTGCGCATCAGGTGATAACGCCACGCCGTAGGTAATAAACCGTAATACAACTGGTGCGTACATCACATCAGCAATAGAAAACTCACCAAATAGCCAACCGCCTTTGTTGCCGAATTCTTGTCTCTGCCCCGCCCAGATTTCATCGATTCGTGCCACATCTTTCAAACACGCTTCAGACGGTGAGATTTTGCGTCGACCACGGATATTCATTGGCATTTCATTACGAAGTGCTTGAAAACCTGAGTGTATTTCTGCTGAAAATGCGCGTGCTTTTGCACGTTGTGCAATATCTCCAGGCCAGCCCTTTCCACCTAGATATTGATCATTCACGTATTCGCAAATCGCCAATGAGTCCCACACTTCTATTGGGCCGTCCACCAAAACAGGGACTTTGGCAGCGCCAGAGTGTTTCGCAATCTCGGCATAGAAAGATTCGGTAAACAGTTCAAGCTCCACTTCGTCGAACGCAATGTCGAATCCACGTAATACCAACCAGCCACGTAGTGACCACGTCGAATAATTTTTGTTTGCGATGATGAGTTTCATGACACACTCCTTTGCATGAGATAGGTTAGGACGAATTCAGTATGCAAGGTTGCGGTGGCGGTTTCTAACGCATAGTCTTGATAGTTATTATTTGAATTGTTGATGCTATGAGTATCGAGATAACAAATCGCAAGTGGGTAACACATGGATATTGATTCACTAAGAAGCTTTTTAGCCATTGTAGACACAGGGAGTTTCACCCGCGCTGCAGCACAAATTCATCGCACGCAATCAGCGATCAGCATGCAGATAAAACGGCTCGAAGAAGAGCTCGACAGCCCGCTATTTGACCGCGAGAAACGTCCGCTCAGCTTGAGTTTGTCAGGACAACGCCTTGTCAGCCATGCTCGACGTCTTGTTGCTGGGCATGATGAAGCGCTAGATGCTTTCAAACGCGACGATACGAGCCGCCCCATCAGACTAGGTTGTCCCGATGACTATGCTGAATCTTTGTTACCAGAATTTATTAGTGCTTTACGCTCACTGATTGGCGACCAAACATTTGATGTTCTGTGTGCATCCAGTACGCGTCTAAGGCAGCGGTTAGACAGTGGTGAATTAGACATGGCAATCCTCACACGCTCACCCGATTCTGACGAAGGCTGGTTACTCAAGCATGATAAAGGGGTATGGGTCAGCGGCAGTGACGTAAACCTGCTCCATCGTAGACCCATGCCCGTCGCACTGTTCGACAAAAACTGTAAGTTTCACTCCACGGCATTGGATGGATTAGGCAAGCTTGGCATTGAGGTGGATTTGATTGCATTTACCACTAGTGCTTCCACTCTGCACGGCTTAGCACGCGCAAATCTCGCGATTTCGGCCATGGCATCGGGTAGTGTGCCTCCCGACTTACAGATCATCACAAACGGAAGCCTTCCTCCTCTACCTGCTGTCGATATTGTGGTCGTGACGGCAAGTCGCTCTCATCCTCTGATTTCACCGTCGATCATTTCACAATTATCTCACGCTTTTCTAGCCAACCAAGGTAACGTGAACGTGGCATCACTGGCATCGTAAAGCCCTAAAGGAATACCATTTGTGATTCAGATAGGTACAAAAAAAGCAGCGAATTCGCTGCTTTTTTATGTGGCTGGTAACGGGCCAAGTACGAGTTAACGGCTCAAAGCCAAGTATGCCCCTGCCCCAATCATGATTGAGCCAGCCCCCCGATTCATGCGTCTCACTGCTTTTTCAGTTTTCAACAGCTTAGCCGCTTTCGCGGCGCCAAAGGCCACCAGCATTGCACCACTCATCAATGCAATGGCAGCCAATACATTGGCTAACACCACATCTGCCATGCTGAGAATAGTTAAATCCATAAAAGTGGGCAAAAACGCGATGTAGAACAGAATCACCTTCGGGTTCGATGCTGAGATTAAAAAGCCTTGAACGAAGGCAGAAATGTGCCCCTTTGTTTTCTCTTCAGCAGATCCGGTTACTGTTGCCAGTTGTGGTAAAGCACGGAACATTTTGTAGCCGAGATAAATTAAATACGCTGCACCTGCAAAGCGAATCACAGTGAACAACTCAGAGTAATTTTCCGCAATCGTCGCCAAACCAAAACAGGCCAAAGTGAGATAAACCAAATCGCTCACCACCATTCCGGCAGCCAATGCCGTGCAGCCTCTCGCCCCTTTCACCATCGCGCGAGCAAGAATCGCGAAGATGCCCGGACCCGGCGTCAATACAAAAATAAAAATGGCCAACGTGAATGTCAGCGCCCCTTCGATAGACATTGTTCTTCCTATGGATATTTCTAACAACAGACTGAAAGTATCAGAAAGTTCGAGTACAGACGAGAGGAGTTTTGTATGAGTTCACGCTCTTTAGAGTTGATGAAAAAACTTCTGAGGTTACCGACAACTATGATGGTGACGTCATGCGATTTGATTCTTACATTTGTGAGGCTTGTAGCATCGAAAACGCTGCTAATTTCACGGTAACGGGCGGATATTCAGGCAGGAAAGAATCATGAAAAAAGAAGCCAATAATTGGATGGAATCATTCACCCGAAATGGCGCAGTAGCAACAATGGGGTTACTCCTTTTCGTGTGTTTTTCTGTTCAATCCGCTATCAGTCCTGACCTAGATAACCAGATATCTGTGTTGTGTGACAAAATGCAGTCTTGTGCGCTTGAGAGTCTGGGTGGTGAGAATGTTGATACAGCCAACAGCGCCTTTGTGGAGAAGATGATTGGGGCGGCGTGTAGGCAGATTCGTGGCGAGTTCGATGTGATGAGTCTCAGCAATAAAGTCGATACCGCGGCGACGGCCTGTTTGAAAAGCATGACGGCGCTATCTTGCCAGGCTTTCGAATCAGACGTTGAAACGCCTGAATGTTCTGCACTGGCCAAGATGACCCAAAACAGTTTATAACCGCCAATTATATTAGCGAGATACCATCGACAAGCTTATCACTTTGCTCATTGCTCATTGCTAATAGCTCAAAGCTCAAAGCTCTTCAGCGGATAATTCTCTAGCGAATAGCTTTCTATCTAACTCACCAGTCACCATACCTTCTTGGGCAAAAGCATAACCATTCTTGCCGTTAGCTTTGGCGCCATACATGGCTTTGTCGGCTTGCTCGATGACCGTCGCCAGCGATGCATTATCGTTTGCCACCCAGCGTCGAATGCCAATACTCGCACTGACTTGAGGTTTGCAATGATTGATCACCATTTCCTGACTCAGCCTTTCGAGCAACCGACTCACAATGCAATCCACTGAAGATGCATCCTGAATCGCGATGAGAAATTCATCACCTGAAAGACGTGCGACAAAATCATACCGTGACAAGCAGGCCTTCATGCGACTTGCCACCACTTTCAATAGCTCATCACCAATGTTGTGTCCAAACTGATCGTTGACCGCTTTGAAGCCGTCTAAATCGATAAACAGGACATGCATACCGTGTCCCTTGTCATGATCACGACTGAGTTTATCGAATGCATGTGCTCGGTTTGGTAAGCCCGTCAACACATCATGATTAGCGATATGATTCAAACGCTTGATTTCCATCTCCACAGTTTGGTCAACGATGGACACGACATAACCGTCAATTTTTCCTCTGTGGTTAACCAAGGTTTGTGCGGTTATTTGGCACGGTAAATCAGCGCCGACCACGGACATCATCATGCCTCGCCATTGATAGCTTCCTGTTGAAATTAACGCTTTAATTTCACTGAAGGCGGCGTGAAAACGTTTATCAACGTCAAGCTCACTCCATGTGCGATTCTCACCAAATAAGCGAATACTCGCCGTATTTTGAGTTTTAATATTCAGAGCACGAGACAAGACCAACGTGGCGTTTTGACTCTTATCAAAAATCATCTCAGCAAATTTACGACGCTGTTCAGATTCTCGCTGAGCCGTCACATCTTCAAACTGCAATAGTGAGTGAAGTGCCGTTGCCATCGGATGCGTGCTGATCAAAAACACAGAACCCGTTTCGGGATGAATAAGCTCTACATTTTTTATCGGCTGATGCGCATCAATGGCAGTGGAGATTGCTACCATATTGTCTGCAGGTTCAAACACCCCCAACAAGCTTTCAAGGCGAGTGGGTGTGCATCCAAAACGGGTTAACTGCCTTTCTGCCGCAGGGTTGTAATAGGTAACGTTGTCTCCCGGTGCAATAACCATTACACCTTGGTCCATGGTATCCATCACCTGACTGATGTATCGGCTCTTATTCTCCAGTTCCTGTAGCGTTTGTTTCAACTGACCATCACGCTCAGAAAGGTTCGTCACCATTTCGTTAAAGCAGGCAGTCACTTGGCCCAACTCATCGTTGTGTCTTACTGGAATACTCCGATTCACCACACCAAGCCTAATAATCGCAGACATAGATTGGTGCAGTGATGCCAACGGAGAGGCAACAATGCGATGAAGCATTTGAGCAAATACCAGAGACAGAATAGATAACGCGGTCGTGCCTGCGGTTAAATACATCAACAAAGCTCGGCGTTCTTCCTCTATGTTGTTTCTCGATACAGTAAGAAAGATATCACCCAACTTGTCGTCGCCGAGAACAATCTCAGCAGACACGCGTTCCACCGCCGTGCTGGCACAGAGGATATGTTGCGCTTGTCGAGCGCAATCATCAGGTAAACGAGAGAACGAGGCAAATTCCAAACGTTCATTGGTGAGTACACGCGCTGCGATAAGATCGGGATTCGCACTCAGCGCATGAAGCTGTTCACGCCCTGTTTCTACATCGCCAAATGCCACAGCCGCATTGAGGTTGCTTGCCGCAGACATCGCCATCACTTTCGAGCTATCAATCAGGCTTTTCTCTAGGTATCGCACCACGGCATGGTCAACTGCGCTGCCTAACACGATCAAGCCCAATGTCATCAATACCCAAGTTGGGAATATGAATTTCACTCTTAATGGGAGGTTGTTGAGAAAACGAAGGTTCATACGTTATCTCCTTCTTCAATGATCGAAATTGATAACAACTGAGAACGCAATGAAAAAGGTGCGTACTGTAAATTATTAAGATTAATAAGGGGTCTAACTCGGTTGTTCATTTTGACAAAAGCCGCCATCCCGCCATTAGCAGTGAACTCATTTCCCTCACCGACAACCAATGCGTCGGGAAATTGAGTGCGTAAAGTCGAGATGTGCTGCGCAGAAGTATTGGCGGTATAAACAATGTGGCAGTTTATATCAGTTTCACTTTGTTGTGTGATAGCGGTAAAGCTCGCTTGATCCGGTTTTCTCGCAACCACATCTTTTAATCGAAGACTGACTTCGTTGTCGCTATCTGAACAAAACGCATATCGGCCTGATGTCGGTTGAAGGGTTTTCCAATCAATCAAAAAAGCGAAGCGATATAGGTAGACCGCTTTCAAATCCTCATCACGAAAATCACTCGCACGCGCACCTAAGCTGACTGTGATGACTGTCGCCAACAATAGCCAGTTTAGTTGTCGCGAAAAAGCTCGTTTCGCCAAATCAATCATTCAAAAGCGCTACCAAATCAGACTCTTTTTATTTCCATTGCCAATCGACTTCTAGCCAATATTGCGTACCATTATTAAACCCAGCGTAACTTTCGGGATACTCGTTCACTTGGTCGTTGAACAAACTTTCCGCACTCAGAGTAACGAGCGGCATGTGTTCAGATGCCTGCCAACCTATCACCATATCCCACGTTAACACTTCTGGCCACGCGTAGTATTCGACATCCTGAAGCACGTCATCGGGACTGCTAGCATGTACATAGTTAACGACGTTACTCACCCACCATTGCGGTGTGATATCCCACATAATTTGGGCATTGGCTAAATGCACAGGTTCATTTTCGTAAGAACGCATTGGGACGTCCGTCGAAGAACAGATAGCGCCGTGACAGTCTGCTTTAATTTCACGATAGCTGTAACTCGCATTCACTTGTACCGCGGAAGTTGGCTGCCATTTCATGCTCAACTCACCACCGTAGGTCTGAGAACTGAGTGGTGCAATGTGTTGATATTGGAAGACGTCAATGATCGTTCCAACAGTACCAGGGGACGAATTTTCTGGAAGGAAAAGGCGTTGTGAATTGATCAACTGCCAAGCCGTAATTCCGTCTTCTTCGCTATAGAACAAATTGGCATCAAACTGGAAACGGCTTCCTTCCCAGAAACGGTAGCCCACTTCGTATGTATCAACACTCTGAACAGGAAGATCCTCGTTTCCATGATTCTCCACGATCTGAAGGTAATCAACTGGAATACAGTTTGGCGGCGTGCCTTGATCGCACAATGCCAAGTTGCTTCCATAGGCATTTTGATGGAAATCCGTCGTACGTCCTTGGCGAGCAGGTGTCACCACCGCCCTGCCCCAGCCAGCCCACACTCGCTGATTGTCTCCCACCTCTTGCATGACACGCACTTGAGGCTGAGAGAAGGTCTCACTCACCATATTGAAGTACTGCCAACGGTTACCCACCATCAATGACGTGGTGTCAGTCAGCGGATAGGTGTAGTTGAAATACGCCGCGGCGCTTTGATTCACAAAACCGGCTTCGTCTGCCACACGTACATACGGAGAGGTATAAATTTCACTCGGCTCATACGGTCGGAAATATTCGTCAATCACACGATAGTCAAAGCCCACCGTCAGTTGCCCACCCAACACGTTGTTGTCGCTGTAGCGCGTTTCCGAGTCGATACGAGTGAAATAGGCATTACGGTCCGAGCCATCGCTACTGCTGTAGGTTAGCCAGAATTGCTGCTCCCACTGTTTGGAATCACCTAATTCTTGCAAGAACTTAACGCCAGCAAAATACTCTTCCGCTAGCATTTCAGTTTCGTAGTTGACGTAATCTGGGCCATCGACACCGGGCGTCAAAAAGTGTGGTTGATAAGAACCCCAGTTGTAGTCTTCACGAGAACGAATGCCGCCAAGCTGAAACGACACTTCACGGTCGTTTTTCTGATAGTCGCCACGCACGCCGAAACGTTCTGTCTGAACGCGGAAATGCTGTATCGGTTGAACACGGCCTTCATCACTTGTCCAAGGCATGTGCTCAACAAGCTCAGCGTACCCACTCATGTAAAGATTATTGGTAACTTGGCCGCCGTGGTGAACCCGTGCTTCTTTGTAATGGTAATTACCAATAGAGGCTGACACTTTATTGCGTGGCGCGTCTTCTGCATCGTAGGTAATGACGTTGACAACAGCATTCACGGCATTACCGCCCCAAATCGTGCCAACCGGGCCCATCACCACTTCGATACGTTCAATGCTGTCCAAGCTAACGGGGATCAAATCCCAGTCCACGCCAGAAAACATGCCGTTGAATACACTGCGCCCATCCACCATTACAAGCATGGTGTTACTCAGCGTTTCATTAGGTGACCGAGCAGCAATACCCCAGTCATAGTTAGAATATTTCGCCACGTGCAAACCTGGCGCTAGTACCAGAACATCTGCCACGGAACGAGCGCCTGAGCGCTTAATTTCTTTTGCCGTAATAACATGAACAGCGGCAGGTACATCGGACAGGCTCAATGCCGTTCGCGTGGCGGAAACAACTTTGGTATCGCTGAGCGATTCCAGTGGCATGTCTAACAGCGCGGCAAGTTCGTCGTCAGCAATTACTGGCGAAGAGATAAGTAGGCTTAAACAAGCAGTAGAGACTGCCAGACGGGCTTTAAGCATTATGGGCTTCCAGGATGTCGCAGTTTTATTCACGCTAAAGCTTCTTGAAGCGTATTTTTACTGCGTTATTGTGTATTGACTGCACCGCATTCGACCATGAAAAATCAGCCGTTGGATTACAGTGTATTTTTTCATACATTATACGTGCAACAAACTGGATTTCGTACTCCTATAACTCAATGAATCCGCTATTTTTTAATTGTTCTGGGAGTGAAAGCAATAGGTGTCATTTATATGACGGAGTAGAGAGGATGAGTGACAGTTATTCGACACAACAACCCGTGAAATAGACGCAATAAACATCATATTTATTGCGACCCAATCGACTGTGTTTATAAGGTTTTTTATAGGCAAACGTTGTTAAATAAGCTGCTTAAGTTTTAGCAAGCCATAAGCTGCGATAGTCACCGTATCTTTCAGTTTCCCATCGATAATCATTTGCTCAAACTCGCTGATAGGAAAAGCCGCTGAAATCAGGTCTTCTTCTTCAGTATCGAGTAGCTTGCCCACATCAGTTAATCCCGTCGCCAAATAGACGTGACAGGTTTGATTAAGAAATCCATAAGCCACAAACTGCGCGCCAAGATAGGTCATCGATTCTGCCTGCATGCCCGTTTCTTCACGCAATTCTCCTTTCGCTAATTCAAGGTGATCGGCATCAGGGTTTGATTCCCATGCGCCTTGAGGGATCTCCCAACAGCGTTGTTGCACCGTGTATCGATATTGTTGCACCAGATGAATCATGCCATTGTCGATAGCGAGAATCGCTGCACAGTCCGGTTTATCTACGACACCATAAATACCCTCTGCTCCACTGGCTCGCACCACTTTATCTTCTCTTACACTCATCCATTTGTTCTGGTAGACAATGTGGCTTTCTAGTTTCTTTATCACGGGCTTATCCATCATGTTGTTATATACCCAATCCACCTGAAGATGCTCGATTTCAGAGCCCATCAGTGCGAGTTTACTGAATCCTGCATCTTCAAGTTGTTTGGGTATAGGCACTGCCATTGTGTTTAGCATAGTCCTTTGTTTTTAAGCAACAGTTTAAGCTCTGTTACGTTTTCTTCCCTGCACCTCAGGGAACAATTGGTCCATCCTCACCTTTCAGATTCAGTACCACAATCACATTCACATGCACAGACACGAGTAGGTGTTTTGGTATAGATCCACTTGCGAAAATTTAGAATCATGATATTTTCTTGCCAAATTTTCTAAATTGGAAAAATGACCATGCCAAAGGCAAGTGAAATCAAAAAAAACGCAGTTATCGAACATGGCGGCAAAGTGCTTGCGGTTAAAGACATTTCTAAGCTAACCCCTGCTGGTCGTGCAGGTACAAGCCTATACAGAATGCGTCTTTACGATGTAGCGACAGGTGCAAAAGTTGACGAAAGCTTCAAAGCTGATGACATGCTAAACCTGGCAGACTTCAGCCGTCACGCGGCAGATTTCTCTTACATCGATGGTGACGAGTACATCTTCATGGATAGCGAAGACTACACGCCTTACCACTTCAACAAAGAAACCATTGCTGAAGAACTTCTATTCATCAATGAAGACACCAAAGGTATTCAGGTTCTGACTGTTAGCGGTCGTCCTGTAGCAATTGAATTGCCTTCAACCGTTGATATGGTGATCACCGAGACGTCTCCTTCAATCAAAGGGGCTTCAGCAAGTGCTCGTACCAAGCCAGCCACTGTTTCTACTGGCCTTACCGTTCAAGTTCCAGAGTACATTGGTATTGGCGATAAAATTCGCATTAACACCACTGAACACAAGTTCATGAGCCGCGCGTAAATTTACGCCCTCATTTTTTGCACTGAAAGAGTCTTTGAGTGCAAACAAAAAGCCCTGATGCCTTTTCATCTCTTTGATGAGTTCGGTATCAGGGCTTTACTTTTTTTGATTAGGCTATTTATTGGCTAGAGTGTCTAGTCGCCATATTTAATGACTGACCATGCTTAGTACATGGCTATGTTTAATCGCCGCTAGCTTGATCAGGCAAGTCAACTCACTCCCCTGCGCCTTGCAGCGAACGTTCACTGTTTTCCACCAGCCCACGAGCGACATATTTCTTCAACGCATGCCAATGGCTTTCATCCACATTAATGCCTTTCTTCCATGCTTTCGCTTCAGCTGCCATTAGCATGTCTGAACTGATGCTTGGTTCCCCTTCGAATACGGCGTCTTCAAAGGGCGCAAGCTGGATATCAACCAACAGATCGTGATGTGGCAAATCGCTTATCCCAATCTGCTTAGGTTTATTAAAATAAACCTCAGGGTATCGATATCCCGCATTGTGAACACAATCTACAAACTCAGGTGATTCGCCGTTTACCCATTGCGCCCTCACAGATAATCCTTTGCCAGCCAATTTAAGAAGTTCGCTAAACCCAAACCATCTATTGCGGCAATTGCGGATATGAAGCTGAACATGCTGCTCGCCAATCAACTGATCCACGGCGACATCAATCAACGCAGGAAAGTGACACAGCAAGCTCGCACCAGACAAATCAACGATGATCGTCTCTCCGTCCTGAACAACCGAAGCCACAGGGAAATCACCTTCTTGTTCAATGGAGGCTAACGCGGACAAAAACAGTGACACGCCATTCATGCCTGCCATCTCCAAATCGACGACCATGTTAGCGATGTTTTCCGCTTCGCCACATTCTCGCTTTAAGCTGTCATAAGCTTTTGCGCATAAGCTCACGAGTTCGTTATGTGACACTTTCATTGGCAGCGCTCCTCATTGCTCGCAACCGTATTAGGTAGCAAAGGAAACAGCCAACTCTCTTCCTCATGATTGGGCTTCAAGTCAGTAAACAGCGGCGCGCCTTGGAATAGCGTGACACGAACCCAACGCGCGGAGCGAGGATCAAACTTAGTCGCTCCAAACATCGAAAGTTTGCACCTAAGCAGGTGAATAGGCAGCATATCGCGCGCAAGCGCATTAATCTGAATATCGCCCATCGGCACATTGCCCAAGGTCCATACCCGACGTGCTATGGTTCTGAGTTTTGGATGAATAAGCAAGAACTGAGCGAGCGACCCTTCACCATTGCTGACCTGTAGCGTGCTATACAGTCTCGATACTTGACGAGCAATGTCCAACGCCAGTTCGTTTTCCTCGCCGGGCTCTTCTCCTCGAACAGCAAGTCTTGGCTCTTCTTTATCCACTGAACGATACCAAAACCAGTACTGATTATCAGGCTCTGAGAAATCGATATTAATTGCCCACTGGTAGCGAGTTTCAATTAAAGAAATCATTTCACTAACGGTCGCACCCGGTGTAAGCGAAAGACTCGGATCGCAATTCATATCATCAGCAAGCGCATCTACCTGCTCTGGGTGTAACTCCATGATGCTGCTAAAAAATATCTCTTGTGTTTCAAAGCTACACTCGGCACACAAAGCATAAATTTCAGACCATCGAGTCGCACTTTCCGCATTATCTTGAACCCGTAAAATGAGATCATTCAGTTCAGACACGCTGTGTTGATTAAGCGTTCTTTGCTGCTCATCAATTGTCGTCACTTGGCAGAGATGGATTTTTGCTTTTTCGAGCAGTTGGCAAACCCCATGCAAACGTTCAACGTCAATCGGCATAGCCAGTATGGTTGCAAACGCAATTTCGCGTTGCGTGATCCATTGAGCAACCACACGAGGGTGCGTAATCAAAAACGGTGCCATACCTAAGCCTGTGGCATTTCCGATACCTATGTACCGTTGTAATGCAGGCATTAGCGTCGTCGCTTTATCGCCACCTTGTTGAGCGGCAATGAAATGCACCCAATCTAAGCTAAATTGACGCAATAAATATACTGCGCACATCTGGGCACTAAAAGACAGATTGAAATCGTCATTGTCTTGTAAGGTTTCAAAATCGGCGATCCCAAATTTTCCATTACCATAGACGGCAGTGGTACGCAGAATGTAACCGACCTTCGCCATCTCTATCGGATCCGGCTGAACACCCTTTGCCAGTGCAGAGATCACCAAATCAAACACTCGAACACTTTTGTTTGCGCGGGAAAGCACCAATACTTTGGGTGAGTTACGCCCCGCCTCTTGCAGTGGCACATTTTGTCTTAATTGATCGAGCCCTTTTTGGCTCACGCGTCCTTTGATCAAGGCAAACGTCACATCCCATTTTTCAGCAATGACACGATCGTTACGCTCTTCGTCTTCAATCGCATCACAAAACACAACGAGTTGATACGTGTGTTTCGGCGTCGTCAATTCGTAGATCACCGTACCTAAGCCGTCAGACTGAAGATCCCACCGCTTCGTCGATAACGTCCATTCCTCGTTCGCCATTTTACGAAGTAACGAACGTACAAAGCTGATACGTGTTTGGTGCATCGCCCCTAGTCGACGCGGATCCATCACAATCGCTGGATCGCGTAGCGCCGTTGCAACTTCCAAGGCAGAATTTGTATTCATCACTTTACCTATACTCAATCACGTGACAAACAGGCCGTTCCTCAGCCTTTCTAGAGTATCGAGAACAACGCCTAATGGCGTTGTCCTGATAATGCGTCGAATCAGATATCAAGTTCGGAGTTAATCAAACCCTTGCGCTTTTGCCATCTGCCGAGCAATTTTCGGCCCATTCCACAGGGCTGGCAAAAGAATCAAAGAGACGGGCACAGCTGTAATTACAATGAATGATTGCAAGGCTGACACCCCACCTGACCCCAATGAGATAAGAATGATGGCAACCGCCCCCATCATCACACCCCAGAAAGTACGCATCAGTCCATTCGGGTTCAGATCTCCACTGATCACCACACTGATCGTGTAGGTCATGGAGTCACCGGTTGTTACGATGAATATCGTGGTCAATATCAAGAACAAGATCGAAATCAGTGTTGGGAATGGCAATTGTTGCGTAATCGCCAACAGCGATGCAGGAAGATTAAAGCCTTCAAATGCCTTACTTACCGAACCTGGCTCTGCCATTTCAAACGCCAAACCGGAGCCACCGACAATGGTGAACCAGAAAAAGGTGATCAAGGGAGCAATAATGCTAATGGTGACAATCAACTGACGTATGGTTCTTCCTCGCGAGATACGTGCAATAAAGATCGCCATCATTGGCCCATAACCCAAGAACCAGCCCCAGAAAAACACGGTCCACCAGCTCAACCAACCCATGTCTCCACGGAACGTTGCCATCGGAATAAACTTATCAATCATGGTACCCACGCCTTGCACGTAGCCATTGATGATAAAGTCAGTGGGTCCGACTAATAAAATGTAAGCCATGAGCGCCACAGCAAGAATCACGTTGTATCGGCTGAGGATCTGGATACCACGGTTCACACCGCTCAATGCTGAAATGGTATAGATAGCGATGGCGAACAGAATGATAATAAATTGAGTAGTAAAGCCATCGGGTAATGCAAACAAAGCATTCAAGGCATAGCTGATTTGTAGGCCTAGAAAGCCAATAGGGCCGATCGTACCCGCCGCCACAGCAACGATACAACACGCATCAATCACTGCACCTAGCCAACCTTTCATCGCACGATCACCAAACACTGGGTACAGCAAGGTACGTGGTTTAAGCGGCAAGCCTTTGTCATAATGCAGGTGCATAAGAACAATGGTGGTTAAGGTGCCAAGAATCGCCCACGCGAGGAAACCCCAATGCATAAAGGATTGTGCAAGTGCATTGAAGGCTTGGCGTTGAATGTTGTCTTCAGGCACACCAAAAAGCGGAGGAGGATTCACAAAGTGCGCAATAGGCTCTGCGGCAGCCCAAAACACGCCACCGCCAGCCAGCAAGGTACATAGAATGATGGCTAGCCACTTGAACGTATCCAATTCAGGCTTATCCATCGCGCCAAGGCGAACTTTGCCCGTAGAAGGATTGAACGCCAAGGCGATCCCAATCAAAAAGGTGGCGAGTAGCAATAATTGCCAGTAAGGGCCGAAGATTCTCACACTCCAACTGAAGCCACTATTTACCATGCTGGAAAGCAGTTGGTTGTCGACCAACGCCATCACCACAAAAGCGGTAAGAAAGCCGCCACTTAGCCAAAGTACGGGGTTGTCTAACCCCAATTTGACCCAAACACTTTGCTGTTTTTGTGTCTCTGTTGTCTTCTCGGTATTGAGTAAATCAGACATCATCTGTCTCCACGTCTTAGCAGACTGTATTTAATCCTTGTGAGCGGGCTAAGCCCGCACTGCGATTGTTAGTGAGTTGGTTTTAAACCCGCTTCCAAGAAATTGAGCCAATTTCGCCCCATCACCGCGGTGACTTCAGCTTCGTTGAACCCAATATCGCGCAATCCCTGATAAATATTGTTCATACCACTACTGTCTGGGAACCACGGCAGTGCCGCTGGCCACCCAGCATTTGAAGCCGAGCCTTCTCCATAATCGGGGCTTTTCGACCATTTACCATTTCGCATCCAATCCAACACACTTTGTGGTTGGTTCAGACACAAATCACTTCCTATTGCCAAATGCTCCACGCCAAATTCATTAGCGGTTTCGGCGATCATCTGACAGAACGTATCTAGGCTACACTTGCTCCCATCCGGTAAATGAAACGGATAAAGGCTAAAGCCCAACAATCCGCCACGCGCCGTAAGCGCCTGAATAACATCCCCGGATTTGTTTCTTAATGCTGCATGCGCTTTTGTCGGATTGGCGTGACTGATGCAAATCGGGCGAGAAGACAGGTCAATAGCTTCCAACGTTGAACGTTCCGCGCTATGGGACATATCAATCACCATGCCGACACGATTCATTTCTTCAATGACCTGCTTACCAAATCGCGTCATGCCCGCGTCATCTTTTTCGTAGCACCCAGTCGCCAACAAGCTTTGGTTGTTGTAAGTCAGTTGCATGATCAATAGACCTTGCTTGCGCATCACTTCAACCAGCCCGATTTCATCATCAATTGGGGAGCAATTTTGTGCGCCAAAGAAGATACCGACTTTGCCAAGGCGTTTAGCTTCTCGTACGTCATCCATCGACATCACTGGCATGATGAGATCCGCGTTGCGTTCAAAAAGCAGATTCCACTCAGCAAAACGGGTCAAGGTTTCTCTGGCATTCTCGTGATACACCAAGGTCGCATGTACCGCGGTTACCCCGCTTTTCTGTAGCGACTGAAAATAGGAGCGATCCCAATAGCAGTACTGCAACCCGTCGATGATGATTTCATTTTGGTACATGGCAACTCCTTGCTCGAAACGAGTAACGGTGTCCGCGATTAGTACGGGCGTTGGTACGCAGTTTTCACAATGGTGTAAAAATCCCGCGCGTACATGCCTTGCTCTCTTGGACCAAAGCTCGATTCTTTTCTTCCACCAAATGGCACGTGATAATCCGTACCCGCTGTCGGCAAGTTGACCATCACACACCCTGTCTGAGCTTGTTGCTTAAACAACGCGCTGTTTTTCAAACTGGTGGTGACAATACCTGCGGTGAGGCCAAAGCGCGTGTCATTCGCGTTAGCAATGGCTTCTTCAAGGGAATGAACACGTTGAACACAAGCCATAGGCGCAAACAGTTCTTCTTGATTCACATCCCAGCTGTTTTGCGTATTAACAAACAGGGTTGGCGACATATAGAAGCCGTCATGCTCACGAGACAAGCGGTCCCCACCAATGACAAGTTCGCCACCCAGTTCACGAGCACGGTCTACCCACGCTAGGTTTGATGACAGCTGTTTTTCATCAACGACAGGCCCCATGAACACACCTTCATCCAAAGCATGCCCCACTTTTAACTGAGCCATACGCTGAGACAGCGCATCAACGTAAGCATCGTGAATGCTATCCATCACAATAAGGCGCGATGACGCGGTACACTTCTGCCCTGCTCCCGAAAACGAACCCGCAATGGTTGCTTCCACAGCCACTTGCAAGTCGGCATCGTCTGCAATGATCAAAGCGTTCTTGCTGCCCATTTCTAACTGGCAACGCACGAAGTTTGGCGCTGTCGCTGCCGCAACTTTTCGCCCAACATCCACAGAACCCGTGAAGCTCACTGCATCAATATCAGCGCTATTGATCAGGCTATCGCCCACTGCGCCGCCAGAACCCAGAACCAAATTGAAAGCACCTGCAGGCAAACCCGAACGGTGAATAATATCCGCTAAGGCCACAGCACTGGCTGGGGTCAGGTTTGCAGGCTTCCAAATCACACTGTTGCCAAACGCCAATGCGGGTGCAATTTTCCAAGACGCTGTCGCAGTCGGAAAATTCCACGGAGAGATGATAGCCACCACGCCAACGGCTTCGCGGGTTACTTCGACTTGCACACCCGGTCTGACTGACTCTGCAATGTCACCCATCTGACGCAACACTTCTGCTGCGTAATACTGAAAGAATTGACCCGCGCGATACACTTCACCACGCCCTTCCGCAAACGGCTTGCCCTCTTCACAAGACAATAAGCGCCCCAACTCATCGCAGCGAGCAATCAACTCGTCACCAATGGTTTGTAGCACTTTTTGCTTTTGCTCCAACGGTGTTTTTTCCCACGTTGGCTGTGCTTCTCGGGCACATGCTATTGCCATCTGAACTTGCGCTTCACTGGCCTGCGCGTAATCTCCGAGGGATTCACGGATGTTTGATGGGTTGATATTGGCAACTGTGCTTGTACCTTGTTGCCATTCACCACCGATATAGAGGGCGCTTTCCGTGTTGTGCGTCATATGATGCTCCTTATGTTTTTCAATTCCGTTCTCTTTACATTTGCCTTAGCAAATGTCTTGGCGAAAATCGCTCTGCAAATTCCGCTGCTTAATCGCCTGAAGTCGAAAAAGCAGCTGGATACATTTATTGTGGCACAGCGGCATAAACGACCAATTCAATCAACATGCCTTCACGCGCTAAACCCGCCACAACCATTGCCGCTCGGTTCGGAAACGGCGCAGAAAAGTATTCGGCATAGATCTTATTTACCTGAGGGAGGTCATCACGATCTGTTACGTAGATCAGAACTTGCAATACGGCATCGCTATCTACGCCAGCGGCGTTAAGCGTGTGCATGAGATTTCCCATGGTTTGGCGGGTTTGCGCTTCTATTCCGCCATCCACCAAGTTGCCATCGCCATCAATAGGGATTTGCGCTGTATACAGCGTCCCGTTATGTGTGACGACCCACTCAAGAGGAGCTTTGGATGCAAAAAGCTCGGTTTGATAAACCCTCTTCTTAGGCATAGAAAGAGATAAAGCTGACATGGATTTCCTTATCATTTGGCGCAATTGTTAATACATGGTTAAATCCTGCCTCACAACGCTTGATAAATCGAACGGTTAATTTTTGACAATTGTTCAGTTTTACTTATCAATATAGAAAAGGCTCATTAGCAAAAGGATGGCGGGCGTGGACATCAAACTTCAGCAACTCAAACATTTCTCGTTGGTTGCAGAACAAAGAGGGTTTAGGGCTGCCGCATCAAAGGCAAATCGCTCTCAAGCCGCCTTATCGACTTCAGTAAAAGAGTTGGAAAGGATTCTTGGGCAAACGCTTTTTGATTCGGGGCACAAAGCTAAATTGACGCCATTTGGGGAGTTCTGTTTACCGAAAATCAACGCGTTTCTCAGCCGCTATGATGATCTCAATTCAGATTTACGCGCTGCCGCTGCAGGACAACGAGGGCAAGTACGAATTGCCAGCGTGCCCTCAGTCGCCGCTAAGCTTATTCCTGGCATTTTGGCTGACTATACAGACAGCCACCCCAACGTGGAGGTAGCCCTGATAGACGACAATGCCGCAGGCGTCGAAGCACGTTTGCTGGCAGGCGATGTTGATTTAGCATTGGGGAACTGTTTACACATTCAGGATGAACGAATCGAATTCACCCGCCTTATGGAAGATCCTATTGGCGTTGTTTGCCTTCGCGACCATACATTGGCATCAACAAATGCCCCCTTAGAATGGGAAGCGCTCACGCCTTTCCCGTTTGTTAAAAACGGCACCTGCTCCCTGTTGGAGCCTACGCCTGCGAATGTGCTTGCAGCTAACGCCCTCTATAGTGTTGAGAACATTACTTCGCTGTTTTCGGTATTAGAGTTAGGCATTGGTATCACCACACTCCCCAAGCTGGCCTTTCCTGAATACTCTGAACACCTTTGCTGGTTGCCCCTCGCCTCGCCAGATGTCGAAAGGCAAATTGGGGTATTCCGCTTACGTGACCGATACATTTCGCCACAAGCATATGACTTCTTCGAAATGTGTATTTCGTCGTTGCGCACCATCGAGCCACATGGCAATGATCATCAACCCTAATAAAAAACTCCGCTCAATAGTTCCGACCAATAGTGCCGACCAATAGCGGCTAGCTATCAAAGTCATAGACAAAACCCAATGGTGTTTTGTCTATGAGCGGTTTAGTCTACTAACCATAAGCGAAACAGCTATAAACTGAACAATACAAAACAAGGGAAAGGTTTGATTATGAGTACATTAACCGTGCGTTGCCCCCACTGCCAAAAACTGAATCGCATTCCGGCAGAACGTGTTGATGACAACCCAAGTTGTGGCGTGTGTAAATCATCACTGATCAACGGCAAGCCTATCGAAGGTACCGAAGCCAACATGGACGCACTGATTGCATCAGGAAAACCTGTCGTGATTGACTTCTGGGCACCTTGGTGCGGACCTTGCCAAAGCTTTGGGCCAATATTTGAAGCCACAGCAGCTAGCAAAGGCGATGACGTCATCTTCGTCAAAGTAAACACCGAACAAGAACAACAGCTGGGAGCGAAATACCGCATCAGAAGTATTCCGACCATCATGGTATTCAAAGAGGGAAAAATGGCGAACCAAATCAATGGTGCGCTGCCGCAGTCGGAATTCACGGCTTGGTTAGATCAGTCCATTTAATCTGACGTTAACGCGCCTCCCGTTTTGTTCCTCCACATGAGAAACAAAACAAGAAACAAGAAACAAGGGCACGGTGTGCCCTTTTGTTTCCTGCCACTCAGCTTTTCACCCGTCAAAGCGTCATGTTTATCCGTATATCAACCAACATCGGTCCTCCCCCTTAACGCTTCCATGTTTCAACCAGAAGACATATCAAACGGAGGGTTGTTATAAGATGCATTAAATGATAATAATTATCATTGCAGTTTAGGTGGGCGAATTGAGGCTGAGAATGGATGCAGAACAACAACACTATAACGCGTATTTCAAAGCGAAAGATCGGTTCGATGCGGACAAGATCGCCTTTGGCTTCGAACCCGATATCGTGCAGAGATTTGTGCAATCAGGATTAATGTTGGCGTCCTATCATGAACTTGGTGCCGAAAACGAAAACATCATTTTGAACGAACTCTTTCTTCGTCAGGTCTATTTCAGGCTACTTGATGCCATTCAAAGCCCCCACAAAAGCCATCATTTTCGACGAGTATGTCTTGATGCGGTTCATAGCCCGCTTTATGCACTGCAAAGACACTACGTGCAAGTGCCCGACGGTGACAGAAAATTCATTCAGCTTCAAATGCTGCTACAACATCTTCAAGCACCGTTAGATTGATTTCATAAGGACAGGACAGATATGACGCAAACATTCCGCACAGAAACAGACAGCATGGGCGACGTGAAAGTCCCAGAAAATGCCCTGTATCAAGCACAAACTCAGCGCGCTATCGACAACTTCACATTCAGCAAACACACCATGCCTATCACTTTTATCAAAGCATTGGCATACATCAAGCAGTCCGCCGCACTCACCAATACCCAGCTTGGTTTACTCGAAGGTGACATTGCACAAGTGATTGCAGAGTCTGCACAAGACATCATCAATGATCAACATCTCGATCAGTTCCCCATTGACGTGTTCCAGACAGGTTCGGGCACCAGTTCAAACATGAATGCAAATGAAGTGATCGCGACCCTTGCGAGTAAATCGTTAGGTGGCAACGTGTCTCCCAATGATCACGTCAATATGGGACAAAGCAGCAATGATGTTATACCAACAGCAATTCAAATCAGTAGCGTATTGAGCGTTGAAAAGCGTTTACTGCCTGCCCTAGAGCATTTGATTTCAACATTGAGCGAAAAGCGCATTGAAATTGGGCGCACGGTAAAAACGGGTCGTACCCATTTAATGGATGCTATGCCCGTTACTTTCGACCAAGAACTGGCTGGATGGCAATATCAAATTGACCACGCAAAATGCGCTATTGAGCAAAGCTTGCCTGCGGTACGCGCCCTTGCACAAGGTGGTACAGCCGTCGGTACGGGTATTAATGCTGACCCACGTTTTGCCGCGATATTCGCGGATAACCTGTCACAGCTGACGAAGACCTCCTTCACGCCAAGCGTGAATTTCTTCTTTAATCTCAGTAGTCAAGACGCCATAGTGGCGCTCTCAGGCCAGTTAAAAACCGCCGCGGTCGCCATCATGAAGATTGCCAACGATTTACGCTGGATGAACTCAGGCCCGTTAGCCGGATTGGGTGAAATTGAGCTTCAAGCGTTGCAGCCAGGTTCGTCGATCATGCCGGGGAAAGTGAATCCTGTCATACCTGAAGCCGCAGCGATGGCGTCAGCACAAGTGATAGGTAACGACACGACCATTACCATTGCAGGTCAATCGGGTAATTTCCAGCTCAATGTCATGCTACCGGTTATCGCGCATAACATTCTAGAAAGTATCGACTTACTGGCAAACACCGCAAACGCGCTCGCCGACAAAGCCATCAAAAACTTTACCGTGCGAGAGGACAACCTCAACATAGCCTTGGCAAAGAATCCGATTTTAGTCACGGCACTAAACCCGGTGATCGGGTATTTAAAAGCGGCTAAAATCGCGAAGAAAGCCTACAAGGAAGGACGAGCAATCATTGATGTGGCGGTAGAAGAGACTGACTTAGACAGAGATACACTAGAACGCTTGCTAGACCCAACAACGCTAACGAAAGGCGGCGTTGCAAATTAATGTAGGAACACCAAATAAAAAATGCCCTCATAAAGAGGGCTATATTGCTCGTTGTTGACGAGCACACATTCTATATAAAAGATGAAATAGGGAAACATTACACTTCATCACTCAGACAAACCTATTTCAAATGTGTTTTGAGAACACACATACTGACTATCCATGTCAACGATAACTTAGTAAATTAAACGCAGTCTGCGTTTAAAGAATAAAAATGGGCAGGCAAAATGGAGTCTTTCATTTTTCTGTTTTTGTCTACCTGCCCAAACTGAATACGATAACTATTCCCTCTCTACATGCTCTAACTCTTATTTAATGTATCAGAGATAAATCTTTTCCTTGTACCATCATCTCTAACCAAAGCGCCGCTATAGCTTAGTCGATATCTAAATTCGTCCACGCCCGACTCACCATCGATAGTTAAGAAACAAAACTTACGACCTTGACGACAATCGATGTGGTAATTACCTAACTCTCGTATCTTAGTAACATACTGTCTCGACTCCCCCACCATTGGCTTCATCACGACTTTAGACACAACAACTTCTCGATTCACCGTATCAACAAACCGCAGCGTTTCCTTCGCCAGCGTCGTATCTTCGTCGAACTCTGAATAGTAATACCCATCAATTTTCAATGTCGCATTTAGTTTTGCTTCTTTAACACCATCCTGATTTACACAAGAAGAAATTGCTAACCCTAGCAGAGGTATTAGTACATACTTTATCATTTGCATGGGAAACACTCCCCAGTTAACGATGTTATTTGATCTGTTATTTATATTTATTGTGTTTTTATGTAAAACTTTCATCCAAATAAAAAGAGCCATTCCCCGTAGAAAGACAACCTAGCCAATTATAAAGAACATCAGGAAAGGAGTGGAAACCTAATGTTCTTTATAAATACGATTATTTACCCTATTAAATAATCGCGTTTTCTTTCTACGCTTTTAGCTTTGACCAGAATGTTGTTTTTTAAAAGGACAAATGTGTTCTTTAAAGAATTATTGGCTCAAATAATAAACATGAATGTCATTATATTTTACAAAACACTTATGTTTAGAGTAATTACGTTATTCATGCCAGCACCCACAGTCACTTCCAATAAAAACATAACTCATTGTTATAAATGAATTATTTCCAGATTTCCTTGTTGATACAGTAATGTCGGTTTGGTAAAGAAAAACCCAAGGGAAAACCATGAATTTTTTTCTCAACCCAGCTCGCACTAAAAAGCCCTCTCAAGGAGGGCTTCAACGTCAATTTTGTACACAGAGTGATTACACGATGATCATCTGACCAAACATGGACCGTTCAAACCGACAAACAAGAACGAGCGGTTGAAGTACCGCTTACCAATTTTGGTTGTCACCGAGGGATCAACATTCACGGTGCGATAACTTAGCGCTCCGATCGTTGCATCTGTCGGGTTTGATTCATGGTGCGCGAACCCGCGCCTCCATAGGTGTTAATGTCATAACGATTTGGGGAATAACCTCTACTCATTCGGTAATGCAGATCTAACTTTTTAAGGTCAATGCCATGTAAATCGAGAAGACGTTCAATAACGGTATTAATTTCAGCCTGAGGCGTGTTTTGTTTTCGCAGGAAGTAGTATAGGTTCTCTGCGCGTGCTTGGTTCATCAGCGATACCTCCCTTCAATTTGATGGTGAAATTGTAGTCTTTTTCGTCAGCGAGATAATCAGCAATTCCAGCAAATCATCCTTACTCATTGGTAATAATCCGTCTCCCTTTTTCATTTCCCTAAAAATTGTTCTTTGTGTTGTTGCTTTTGTGTTGCCTGAACCGTATTTCATGGGTAATATCCCGCGACTTTTCGCCCGAAGCGCCCATCAGCTCTACGATGCGAAGGGTTTTAACACCCGAAAAACCTACGAAAATGGCCGACATTTTCAAACACTAAGTGATGGAGAAACCTCTCTTTTCGCTGTATGAATGCTCCCGACACACGGGACTTGGAGTGGATAACACCAATGAAGAAATGGTCTGCGATTCTGGCCAGCGCTGCTTGTGCAGTTGCTATGTTCACCACACCTGCGAAAGCAGAAAACGATCAACTTATTTTCGCGAATTGGGGACCTTACCTCTCCACCGAGTTGCTTGAGCAATTCACACGCGAAACCGGCATCAAGGTGATTTACTCAACTTATGAGTCAAACGAAACCCTGTATGCAAAAATGAAGACGCACCCTGAAGGGTATGATCTTGTGGTGCCATCAACTTACTTCGTTGCCAAAATGCGCGATGAGGATATGTTGCAGAAGCTTGACCTTTCTAAGTTGAATAACTTCAACGAACTAGACAAAAACTACCTCGACAAGCCATTCGACCCAAACAATGACTACTCGATCCCTCACGTGATTGCGATGACGGGTCTGGCAGTGAACACTGATATGTACAATCCTGACGACTTCAAAAGCTGGGCTGACCTGTGGAACCCAGAGCTAGAAGGTCAAATCATGCTGATGGACGACACCCGTGAGGTGTTCCACATTGCATTGCGTAAACTGGGTTACTCGGGTAACTCAACCGATCCTAAGCAAATCGACGAAGCGTACGAAGAGTTGAAAAAACTGATGCCAAACGTATTAGTGTTTAACTCTGATAACCCTGCGAACCCATACATGTCTGGTGAAGTTGGCCTAGGCATGTTGTGGAACGGCTCTGCGGCTGCAGCGCAACGCGAAGGCTTGCCTATTGAGCTTGTGTGGCCGGAAGAAGGCGGTATTTTCTGGGTAGATAGCCTGTCTATTCCAAAGAACGCAAAGAACGTTGAAGCGGCACATAAAATGATCGACTTCCTTCTACGTCCAGAGATTGCTGCGAAAATCAGCGCAGATACGGGTTATCTAACAGCGGTTGAGAAATCAAACTCTGCATACAAAGACAACCCAACACTGTTCCCACCACAGGAAGATATCGACCAAGGTGAGTGGCAAGATGCTGTTGGCGAATTGACTGAGAAATACGAGAATTATTTCCTTCGCCTTAAAACTGGCGAATAACCACCGCCATACCTCTATCTATATTTTATACAGATACCAAAAACCGCTCAAAAGAGCGGTTTTTTTATGCCGACCTCATCCACCGATTCCTTTCTTTCTGGTGCACACCAGTGAAACTGCCGCGATATATTGATTAACGAGAGCATGTGGATTTGCAGACTTTGTTGCCATTTCTCCATGTAGAGCGAGCGGGTAAATACATTAAATACTAATTTAGAAATCAATCCATTAGACACACATGCTTTACAATAAGTCTCATAATTAACACCTAGTTATCACCTTCAGAATAGGTAGTATCTTGCGTGAAAGTCCCAACATCAGCGTATATATTTCGCAAAGGCTTCAAACGATCGTTTTCTATTCACCCCAGTGGCCGCTTGCTACCCAGATATTTGCTTACATCAGCGTCTTTTTGGCGACTTGCATCGTGGGGTAATTTTTTATCGGTAACAAATTCACCTCCGATAACGCTAAACATCAACCTCCCTGATTTTACGTCACCAAAACGGCACACCATGTAGGCTTTGAGGATGTCTGCATGTAAAAAAGCCCATCACAGAAAAAATCCGAGATGGGCTCAAGAGATATTACTTTAGCTGGACTGCTTATCGACCTAGTATGATTCAACTAAATCGATGAGTATGCCACCGTAAAATCAGCAGATTTTACCAGCACCAACAGCGATATCATGCTTGTTATCTAGTACAGATTGCGCAGCCACTTTCAAGCCTTCCACAATGGTTTCAAGAGACATAGACGGCTGATCTGTCGCTGCCGCTTGCTCAGGTAACAATGGAATGTGAATAAATCCATGTCCAATATCCGTGTCACGCAAAAAGTGCTGCACACCGTAGAACACATGGTTACAAACAAACGTGCCCGCGGTATTTGAAACCGTACAAGGGATCCCTTTTTCCTGCATCGCCTGCGTCATCGCTTTAATCGGTAGCGTACTGAAGTAAGCATCTGGGCCATCGTCAAAAATAGGCTCATCAATGGGCTGATTGCCACCATTGTCCGGAATGCGAAAATCATCAATGTTAATCGCGATGCGCTCGGGAGTAATCGCATTGCGACCTGCTGCCTGTCCCACGGTAATAACAAATGTTGGCTGGTGATGCTCAATCGCCTTTGTTACCGCGTCAATTGCGTCATACCGTGTCACTGGCACTTCGCACGTGACAATTTCGCCACCATTCAACTTAAGCCCATCCAGTCGTTGTACCGCTTCAAGCGCTGGGTTAACGGATGCACCACCAAAAGGCTCGAAGCCCGTAATCAATACTTTTCTCATCACTTCTCTCAGAATGCAAAGCTATACATCACGAAGATGTTGAAGGCTAAAATACTTAGACCTGGCAACACCTGCATCAAAATAACATGGTGCTTGTTTTTGAGTTCAAGCAAGGCTGCTGGCACAACATTGAAGTTGGCAGCCATAGGTGTCATTAGCGTACCGCAGTAACCGGAAAGCATACCCAACACACCAATGATCGCCGCGTTGCCGCCGTTTTCTAGCACCAACAATGGAATACCGATACCCGTTGTTATCACGGCAAAAGCTGCAAATGCATTACCCATGACCACAGTGAAAATGGTCATGCCCACACAGTACGCAATCACGTTCACCAAAAGCATATTTTCCGGGATCATCATTTTCACGATCTGCGCAACGGTGTCACCCACACCCGCTTGATTGAAAAGATAACCTAGGGCAGCGAGAAACTGTGACAAGATGGCAGCCCAGCCGATCGAGTCGATTAATCGTCGGCCTTCATTGAGGCTATGCATCGGTTTAGTTTTGGTGATCATCAATGCAACTGCAATCGACGCAATCGAACTAATGCCAAGACCCACTAATGCACCCAGAGACGTCAACTGACTGATAGCGACCGTACCCACAGGGACAATTGCAGCGGGAATAAAGAGTTTGTTTTTCAGCACCGTCGCCGTTTGTTTACGCTCTTCTTCTGTTGTAGTGCGATAGTTACCCACACCCATAAAGCCGCCTGCTGCCAATGCAGTTAGCGCAAGCACCATCAAGCCAGTGACCCAATAAGGGATAATGGCTCCAAACAAGAACGTCATACCGTAGATAAGCCAAAAGAGGCCGCTACCGATACGTTTAGGGTTTTCCTTATCGAGGAAACTTTGGAGAGAAAAAGCGAGAAGCAGTAAACCCGTGGTTTGGTAAATGTATTCTAACATCGGTTACTTTCCTTCTTTCTGCGTATTCGCGCTTGCAGACGCTTTAACATCAGATTGAACCGAAGACTTAAGAAGCCTCGCTTCCATGATCTTACTGAAAATAACAAACACGACGAATGAAGCAATGGCGGTAGGAAGCGCCCACAGTGCCATCGTTTCCAACTTAACATCCAGTTGGTTATCAGCCATCACACCCTTGATCAATAGAATGCCACCAGTACCGATAAACAGTAGTTGGCTGAAGAAGTTACCAAAGTTTTCACTGGCTGCAGAAAGCGCACGTATTGACTGACGTTTGGCGTCAGATAGATTTGGCGCGTCTTTTTCTGCCGCTGCCTCAGCCATTGGTGCAATCAAAGGGCGAATCATGGATGGATGACCACCAATGCTCAATCCCATACCGTTTGTGACTTTTCTCAGCAGTAAATATGTCATTAGAATCTTACTGACCGACGCCTTTTTCATTGAACCAATCAGTGCTTCAGCACGTTGACGAAGTCCAAAGCGTTCAAGAATTCCTATCATTGGAAGAATAAGAATAAACAGGGACATATAGCGGTTTTGGGTAAATGATTGTCCCAAGGTAGAAAGAATATCCATAACTGCAATGTCTGCAACCAAGCCGGTTGCTACACCTGCCACCAATATTACCAGTAAGGTGTTGAGCTTTAACGCTAACCCTACCGTAATTATTACCACGCCAATCAATGGCCAAAAATCAATCATGGAGCCCTCTACACGGCATTTATATATTAATGATGGTCACCGGCTTTTGCCGATAGACACCCCGAGTATACGAAAGCGCCAAACCCAGCTCCAATCAGAGATTTTTGTGGTTATAACCAATAACACCACTTAATGTGGTCAACATATAACCAAAAACTAATGTTTAACAGTAATGGCTTAATTTCAATAAGTAACGATCATAAACTTGAACATTTAATACTCAATTTTCCACCAAGATAAACATATTAATTCGTAAAAAAATCATTTAGAGCACTCGATTCAATCAAAGCCGCAATAAGTGAAGAAGAACACATTTTGTCAAAGAATCGAACCGTGACCAGCCATGACTAACGGTCTCAATTTGGGAACAAAAGCAGCAAACCGACAGCGGTATACTCATGTTTGGTTTTTACCTCACGGACTCGAACTGATTTCTGTCAATAAGGATGTATGATGTCTCCGACTCGTTTGACTCTGGCCACTTTGCTACTTTCAATTAACTTGGTTGCCTGTACCACTGCCCCAAAACCCGTAAAACCGATTCAACTCTATTCGAAAAAGGAAGTGATCCAACTCTCCTACTGCTCAGAATTGGCGGACACGGCTTACTACATTGCATCTGCAAAGCTCAATGACCGGCCCAAGCAGGAGTTAATCAATCATTTCACCACTGGCGCAACAGCTCAGATAGATATCAACGCCGTAGAGCGCATTTATAGCATTAGTGTCGATAGTGCCATGGATTATGCTACGGACCTCTTTGAGCAATGTGCATTGAAAGTCGTCAACGTCTCCCCCACTCGAATAAAAGTCGCGAATTTCTGCGCACAAAAATCCATTGTGGCGAGTGGAACGTATGAGCTAAAGCAAAGCGGCGCGCCAAAAATGGATGCTTATCTCGCCTTTGCCAGCTACAAGCCCACCCGCCCTTATGAGGTGATCGACAGCATTTATGACAATACCTCCAAGGCTCAAAACCCGTCAGAAGGTGTTTGGGATGCGTGTATTGATGTCATGTCAGAGTAATTTGACGAAGAAATGTCGGCTTGATAACTGTCGCGGGAGGTCATAGCGGGGATTTTGTTCTAATAATTAACAAAGAATTTTGAATCGAGTACGACTCACGTCAGGGAGCCAGTTCAACGTCATGCAACCTTTGCTTATCTTGTTACTCTCATTGCTTTTGGTGACTCCGGCAGATGCCATCGCCAGAGAGCAAACAGTCCTCGTTTCCTCGAACATAAGCATCATCGATGTTGATTTGGTTAAAGTCGATAAGTCCGCTAGAAAAATGCACCTAATCCAAGGCGATAGGATTTTGAAGTCTTACTCCATTGCTCTGGGTGCAAACCCCAAAGGGCACAAGCTTCGTGAAGGTGATAAACGCACGCCAGAAGGCCAATATACTCTCGACCTATTAAACGAAGAGTCTCGTTTCTATCGCTCTATTCGCATCAACTACCCAAACGATAGAGACATCAAACGTGCACAATTGCTGGGCGTCGACCCGGGTGGGCAAATCATGATACACGGGCAAAAGAACGGCAATGGTCCCCACCCAAGCGAGCAACGTGGTGCCGATTGGACAGACGGCTGCATTGCAATTGCCAATACAGAAATGGACGAATTTCTTCGCTTAGTCAAACTAGGTACACCCATCGATATCGAATGGTAACTCTACGACGCGTTTACAGTCTCATCCAGCCAAACTAAAAAGCCCGTCGCGACAGTTAGCGACGGGCTTTCATTTTCTATTTGAGTGCAAAAGCATTTGTTGAGCTTTTGCACCCAAAGTATGCATTCGGCTATTTCAGTAACGAACAGTTATTCGCAATCAAACGCGCCTTTGTCTTCCCACGCTTCAGGCGATGAAGCAGGGCTGCTATTTACCCACCACTTCGCGGCATAAAGACGACCATCAAAGATCACTTCTTCTCCACCGTTGTAGGCTTTTCCAGCTGTCCAAGCCACTGGCATTTTACTGACAAGCTTCCACGCATCGCTGTTGCTAGGTACTTCACCTTTCACCCAGTATTTCGCTTCCCACACTAGGCCATTGAAATTGACGTTCTCGCCACCCGTGTAAGTGACCGAACTTTCCCAGTTTGGATGATTAACAGCATCTGGGTCGACGCCACACTCGTCACTTTTTTCGACAAGGTGGAAGTCGAATGTTTGCTGGTCTACAAGGTTGCCTTCGCTGTCTTTCACGCGTGTTACTAGCATGTGGTGACCTGCATTGGCTTTGGTCAGCGACATACTGACGCTTTCAGACACCCCATCCGACAATGCCAGTTTTTCATAAGCCAAAGCATCTTGTGCATGGTTATATACTGTCATTTCAACACCAACGTCACCTGACGCTGTCACGGTGAAATCCAGTTCAACGCCTTCGTCAACGATCATGTATTCTGCCGCCAAACCATCAATGGTCACACCAAAGTCAGGTTCAGGAGAAGCGATCTCATAGCCTACTTCAACACGCGCTAAACCGCTGTCTTTGTTCAAGTAAATTGGGTTCGCGCCATACACTGGCGTGAAGTCGCCGTTGCCAACATGTTTACCCGCTTTAATTTGGCGGTGAGCCTGATTGATTTTCGTCGCAAGATCATAAGACCAAGTGTTTGCTACACCGGCCTTATCGCTTTCAATCGTCAAACGCGTAGAAAGCTCAGGGCGTTCACCTTCGTTATCAAACACGCGAGTAAATACGGCATCACCTTGCGCCAAGTTCATCCCAGGGAAAATCTGACCCGCTTGTTGCCATTCAGGTAGTACTGGTTGATCGCCATCAAATTGCACATCGATGGCGTTATAAAAGGCTGCTGCCGTATCACCCACATCCCATACTGCAAGAATGACATGGTAACCTTCGCGCACTGGTACATCACACGCATGCACCATGGTCTTAGGTGGCTTTTCCATGTTGCCTTGCACCACGCAGAATGGGTTCAGATCCAACGACGCACGCGCCAAAGGTTGGTTTACATTCCAATCAGGTTTGGTGATGTAATATTTCCAAGTGCGAGTGACGTGGTTCGCAGTGAACGTCCATTCGAAATCATTCTTACCTGCTGAAATAGAACGCTTCACCCAACGTGATGCCGTTTGTTCATCTAGGGGAGAAAACTGAATGAGACCTGCGCTTGCCAGTTTGCCATCTTCCGGGCCGAACTCAGGAAAGCCTTCTGGGCCTTCAACGCTTTGCGGTTCCCATTGCACTTGACCGCAATCGGTATTTTGTTGCCCCGACTCTGTGCTCAATTTGCACAGAGCAGCGCGACCTGCAGTGCCGTTATCAACCGCACTGATGTAGCCATGAGACATAGCACCTGCACTGAACAGTGCAGCCGCAAGGGGAAGAAGTGTAGATCGTAATTTGAGCATGTTTGTACTTCCTGAGTGTTTATAAATTCACCCACAGCACGGACAAGCGTCGCAATTGAACATTTCCTCAAGCACGCGATTGGTTGCCCTGTTATTCACAGAAGCAGGTATTCGCGCACTGGCTCTTGATAAGCCAAGAAAATGGCGGCCCCGCTGCCATAAGCTGTTACCTCTTTCTGGGTAATTGCCCTTAGACCGGAAGCTTTGCGTCCTGCTTTTTCAAGCAGTTTGCCGATAATTGTGGAACGGTCGCAAGAGTATTCAGAAAATGCGCTGAGACAATCTTTTCCTGTATTGTTAAGGTTAATAGATCTATATATGTGATATAAATCACACTAACATTAAGGCATAAAATATCTCATTGATGCCATATCGAACAATGCGATTAGAAACCATACTGCGCTGATTACAAACAAAAAAGCCAGACATACTGGACAGAATGTCTGGCTTTCTCATGTTGCTTTAGTTATTTATCAATGCCAAATCAGTGACACTGTCACTAACTTGTAGCTAACTATAGCCACCTTTCCATTCGTAACAAGGTCCACGTTTCTCCGTTGAAGAACCGTGTTTTGGTCAGTTCAGGCAACACAACAAAACCCAACGAGGAATAGCAAGCAATCGCTGCTGTATTGTGTGCAAATACCGCTAATGAAACCTTATAGACTTTCGAGATCATCCGCGCTTGTTCCAACGCCAATTCCACCAGCCGATATCCCCAACCTTTGCCTCGGTGAGCGGGTGAAGCGACTAAAACTCGACACAGCCGATATTCGCTGTCAGACACACGAAACAGTTCTATGTAACCGATAGGCTCTTTATCATGTGTGAGCAAATACGGTTTTACTTCTTCGCGTGCAATATGCTCGCAGATTTGCTCAGGCGTCAGTGGGAATGAGAACGTTGGCCCTCCCCACTGAAAATTCGCTTTTTCATTGGGGATCCATGCACAAAGTTGTGCCGCATCGCTTTCACTAAACGGCACAAGTTCCATTATGCTGGCTTCTCGCTTCCAGAAAGATCATCCTCATCATCGACCACTTCATCTAACGGATGTTCGGTAAAGTCATCAAGATAGTCCTTCGGTGGTGGTGTCCACTCACGTTCACTCAAACCATGCTTATCCATTCGGTCTTCATCCATGGAATCACGAATGGTTTCTTCCAGCTGAATAAACAGGTGCTGAAAGTGGTTATCATAAGCTTGTGTTTCTTCACCACCCATCCAAGACTCATACAACATCTCCGAACTGCTCGCTTCTAGACGCAGATACTTCGCTTTTTGCTGCTCCACCAAGAATGGGTGAATACCCAGACAACGTAAAGAGGTTGCGCCCACTTCAAGGGCTGAGTGGAAGGTTTCCTTCTCAACATAATCCGCACCTGCTGCTCTCAGCATGTACGCGTGCCCACGGTCAAACGCGCGCGCGATGATCTTCACGTTTGGATAAGTATGTTTTACGTACTTCACCAGCTCAATGGTGGTTTCTTGATTATCCATTGAAACAATCAACAACGACGCTTCTTCGATACCCGCGGTATGTAGCAAGTCAGGTCGCGTCGCATCTCCAAAGTAACTCTTAATATTGATTTGGCGCAGGTTCTCAACTTGTGTGGCTTCGTAATCAAGAACAACAGTTTTCACGCCGTTAGCAGTTAGTAAGCGGTTAACCACCTGACCAAAACGACCGACACCTGCAATAATGGCTGTGCCTTGCTCATCAATTTCATCCGCTTCGCGATCATTCGAGGCTTTCTCGTAGCGCGGCAAGATGACTTTGTCATACAAGATAAATAGCCCGGGTGTTAGGAACATAGAGATCGCAACCACCAGCGAAAGCAACTGCGCGATGTCCATTGGTAACACATGGTTTTGGGTCGTAAAGCTCAGGAGAACAAAGCCAAATTCACCCGCTTGTGCAAGGCTTAACGCGAACAACCAACGGCTGCTACCTTTGATTTTGAAGATAAAGCTCAGTAGCAATAAAATGAGGGCTTTCAGTACCATCAATCCAATAGTGAGGCCGATGATCAACAAGAAGTCTTCGAACAAAATACCAAAGTTGATGCCAGCCCCTACCGTGATAAAGAAAAGCCCCAACAATAGGCCTTTAAACGGCTCAATATTTGATTCCAATTCATGGCGGAATTCGCTGTTTGCTAAGATAACGCCCGCAAGGAATGTACCCAGTGCTGGCGACAAACCGACAAGACTCATCAACGCGGCGATACCAATCACCAGCATTAATGCGGTAGCAGTGAAGATTTCACGAAGGCCGGAACTGGCAACAAAGCGGAATAATGGACGGCTCAAGAAATGCCCACCAACCACAACACCCGCGATGGTACCCGTGATCACTAGGCCCATCGCCCAGCCCGGCAAGCCCGCCACTAAGCTCATTTCTTCATGGTGTTCCGCCGCGTTAGCTGCTGCCGATTGCGCAGCTGCCACTAACTCAGGCAATGCCAGCAGTGGAATAAACGCTAACATTGGGATAACAGCAATATCTTGAAACAGCAGCACAGAGAAGGCATTACGTCCGCCTTCTGTCTTTGTCAGCCCTTTTTCATTAAAGGTTTGAAGCACGATAGCGGTTGAAGAAAGCGCGAAGATCAAGCCAATCGCCAGTGCGATACTCCACTGCAAGCTAAAGGCGAGTGCAATGCCCATCACGGCCACAGTCGTTAAACCCACTTGTAAACCGCCCAATCCCATTAGGCGATTACGCATGGCCCAAAGCATTTTTGGCTCAAGCTCCAAGCCGACCAAAAACAACATCATGACGACACCAAATTCCGCGAAATGCTGAATGGTCGTGGTTTCATCACCGACAAGGCCAACAACAGGGCCAATGACCACACCCGCAATGAGATAACCCAACACTGAGCCTAAGCCAAGACGTTTTGCAATTGGCACTGCGATAACAGCAGCGACCAAGTAAATGAAGGCTTGTAGAAATATACCCGTCATGACGTCGCTCCTTTCATCATGGTGCTGAGGTTCGCCGCCGTCACTTTTTCACGTTTCGCGACAACATCTAGATCCAGCGTGTCATTCACCAACGCCGTTAACAATTGGCGATAGCCTTCGGTATGGCTGGTAACTTTCCCGTCTTCCGCCGCTGTGCGAGAACCGAATAGCGAATACGGTGCCATATAACGCATACCCACCAAATTCGACATTTGCTCTAAGGGATGCAACAGTTCGCGAATTTTAAAGTGGTTATAGCCGTCAGCTTTATAGAACTCTTCTTTACCACCGGCGGAAATTGCGCACATGAAAGTTTTACCATGAAGTGCAGTTCCTTTTGAACCATAAGCAAAACCGTATTCCAAGACCAGATCCTGCCACTCTTTCAAAATTGACGGTGTCGAATACCAGTACAATGGAAATTGAAAAATCACGATGTCATTCGCTATCAAGCGTTTTTGCTCGCGATCTATATCAATGTGCAACGTCGGGTATTCGGCGTAAAGGTCGACAGCCGTTACGCCTTCTGCCAGCTTTGCAACATTGAACAAAGGGGCATTCACTTCCGAACGACGCAGCGAAGGATGTGCGAATAGCACCAGCACCTTTTTGGGCGTGATGTTAGCGTCATTGTTTTTGTCGTTTTCCATGTCTTGTCCTTTCTCCATCACGCTTAACGTCTATTGGTCTCGGTTTACTTATAAGAAAAATAGTCGTCATTGTGATCAGGGGTTAACTAAACCCCATGTTCTTCTGTCCAGTCTCTCAGCTTTTCCAACACACAAAGTGCGGAACGGCCAAAATCCGTGATTTCATAGCTCACAGCAATCGGTCGTGTACTCAGTACGTTTCGATTAACCAAGCCGTATTGCTCCATTTCCTTGAGCCGTTGATCGACCATTTTTTTACTCGCACCGCCCAACTGGCGGCAGAGATCGTTAAATCTTACGGGTTCATCTTTTAGATGCCACAAGATAGACGCCTTCCATTTTCCACCGATAATGCGCATGCCACGCTCTATCGGGCACGGTTCTAAGCAAGTGGTAAGTTTCTTTTTTCCTGTTGTAGCAGCAGGCGCTGTTTTATTGCTTTCCATTTTCCACGCATACCTTCAAGGTCACTTTCATGCTTCCCCAAACAAATAGTTACTTAAAGTAACCTGGTAAATATATGTAACTGATGGTAACAAAGCACCTGCGCATTTTTCAACCGCACCCAATTTGAGATTGTATTAATCCATATAGGCACTAAAACCAGATAGCTTGAATAAAGTCAGAGAGTTATATCGATTTTTTTAGATAAGTGTCGTAGCAAAAATAGGACTGATGAAAAAAGAACTAATTTAGACTTTTATTGGATACAAGCTATCAAGCAGACATATACCCAAACAACCTGAAGATGCAGGATTCAGGGATTCAGGGAAACAGCGAATAAACGACGGGAGTCATTACTTTTGGATCAGCCAAAGCAATTGGCAAAAAAAGTCACTAGGTTACTTAAAGTATACTGGTTGACAGTGACTCGATTCGGCAACAAAGTAACTATTGAAAACTAACGAAGTCATGCTGCAAAAACTCAGGATTCCGACAATAGCGAGACAAACTGGGAGTATAACCATGAGCTATACCAACAAACTTCAAGCGGGTGGTGCATTCCCGAGCATCACACTGTCAGATCTGGATGGCAATGCACACACCTTGGGCAAACCGCGTGAGGGGGCGACATGGCAAATGGTGGTTGTCTATCGAGGTCGCCATTGTCCCTTGTGTACCAAATACCTCAATCAACTCGAAACATTCAAGTCATCCCTCGCGGATATTGGTGTAGATATTCTCGCGGTTTCCGGCGATAGCAAAGCACAGCTAGAAGAACACCTGTCACGCGTGGTTGTATCATTTCCATTTGTTTTTGGCCTACACGAAGCGCAAATGCGTGAGTTAGGCTTGTATATTTCAGTACCGCGCTCAGAACAAGAAACTGACCACAACTTTGCCGAACCTGGGCTGTTTGTGATAAACCAACAAGACACAGTCCAAGTCGTTGATATTGCCAACAATCCGTTCTCTCGACCAGATTTACAGACCCTAGTAAACGGTCTGACTTGGATTCGTAACCCTGACAATAACTACCCCATCCGTGGTACAGCGCCTTATTAATACCGCTCAAACTGCATTTATGACGTAACGCGTTTTGACGCAAAGAAAAGGGGCTCTGCTATGCGCCCCTTTTTTATTGTTAATATGCAGCATCAATGACCGCCTTCATCCATTACTTAGTTGAGCTGGTGAACAGTAGCTTCAGTCCAAACACCAACATCACTGACCCCAACACCCTATCTACCCAATGCCCTATTTTTTTGAATTTGGCTTGAACTGCTGGCTTGGAAAGTACGAGCGCAACAGAACCAAACCAGACCATCTGGATAAACATCATCCACGCACCCAACAATGAAAGCTCGATGATTGGCATATCTGGTGATAACACAAGAGTAAAAACAGAAAGGAAATAGAGAGGCGCTTTCGGGTTCAGTGCGTTGCACACAAATCCCATAGAGATCAGTTTACCCGCAGAACGTGGCTTTACATCGGCCTGTTGTACATCATCCCCCACCGATGCTTTGCTACGAATGCCTTTCCAGCCTAAATAAATCAAGTAAGCAGCTGCCAGATACTTCATCACAGATAAAATCGCAGATGACTCACTAATCACTGTTGCCAATCCAATGGAGGAATAAATAATGTGAACGGAAAGGCCAAGCGCAATACCAAGGCTGACGAGCAAGCCAGCACGACGACCATGCACCAGCGACTGCTGAGACACCATCACAAAATCTGGCCCTGGCGAGGCAGCCCCCAACAAATGTACCAATGTTAACGTCAAAAATGCTTGGTAAAATTCCATGTCGTCACCCCTTATGATTATTTCTTGTTCAACGAGTGATATTCTGTCAATCCGAATTGAATTCAACGCCGTATCATTTTTTATTGCACTCTACAGGAGCTTATTGGATGACGCTCACAATTTTCTATGATGGCAGTTGCCCACTTTGTGTGGCAGAAATGGATCAGCTTCGCACATTCAACACTAAACACCTTCTAAGTTTTGAAGATATTCTCGCGCCGGATTTTCAATCGCGTTATCCAGCTATCGATCCCGCTGCAGCAAGCAACATTCTTCACGCCATCCTTCACGATAACGACTCTCTCACGAAAGAAAACAGTCAGTTACTGCTGGGTTTAGACGTCACCCATAAAGCGTGGTCTTTGGTGGGTAAAAAACGCTGGATTGCGGTGTTACGTTGGCCTGTTATTCGTTGGTTTGCCGATCACGCATATTTGTACTTTGCTCGTAACCGTTACCGCATTTCTTATCTTTTCACGGGACAATCTCGCTGCGAGCCCTGCTCAAAAGGTAAATGCGACATTGGCGGTAAAGCGACGCAAAATTCATCAACCCAATAAACGCGTCACTGAGCATTCATTTAATGACACCGCAACACCCTCTCAATGCTACCTTCGCCGCCGTTAGCATCGATAAAACATACAATTACGGTAACAATCATTCTATTGACTAATCGATAAATTAGTCGCACCATCGTCAGCAATATAGATGTCGTAAATTTGAGACACGCCTAATTGCCGCTCAAAATTGCCGATTCACTTCAACTTCAAATTTTCAAGATCAAATGAAGACCACTGATTCTCTTTCTCCTTCCGTCTTTTTACCGACGATTCCGGTAGGCACGGCACTCACGTTTGAGTTGAAATATAAAGATAACCATAAAGCGTTTGGCGGCACGTCACGTCTCATTGGGTATCGTGATAAAAAATACATGCTATTAGAAACACCTGCCGACCCTGAACTCGGGAAACTACTTCTTGAACCTGCAGATTGGGAAGTGGTTATTCGTGGGCTTTCATCTTCTCGCTATGGCGAGATCTTCGCGTTACGATCTCATATTCTCAGCGTAATGCATCGACCTGAAAAGATGCTCGCCATTGCCATCCCTAGCTCTGTTAGCATCCATAGAATGCGAAGATTTGCTCGCTATACCGTGTCACGAATAGTCAAACTTGCCATTAACGGTCGAAATACGTTGGCCAAACTTGCAGATTTCTCGCTCGGAGGATGTGCCATTAGGGTATCGAATAGCCAGTTTGTCGACAAAGGCGAAAGCGTGCGTTTTAGCATCAGTAACTTGCTGGATGAAACTGTCTATTTCAACGGAACGGTCGCCTCTGTGAGTAGCAGTGGTGAAGGTATTCAGTTAGGTATAACATTCAATGATGAACGAACCCATCAATCACGCGACGTGCTTGCTAGGCTCATTTTGTCCACCGAACTTGATGCAACAAACTCGACTAGCGATATATCTACCGTGGCTTAACGTTTTTACTCTCATACACGCACAAAACAGGAAGTTAGAATGCAAAATTCTTTCATAGACGATGGCTTACTCTTTCGTCAGCATCACTTTGATTTACCACTAAATTACAATAAAAAAAGCGGCAAAACGATAAAGGTATTTGCACGTGAAGTGGTTAATTTGGACAGTGACAATGCTTCACTTCCTTGGTTGGTTTATTTTCAAGGTGGTCCAGGCTTTCCTTCTCCGCGCCCCGAAGGAAAAAGTGGATGGCTCAAACGTGCCTTGCAAGAATATCGTGTTCTTTTGTTAGACCAGCGAGGTACAAGCCTTAGCACCCCCCTTACTCACGAAACCCTTGCGCATTTCAGTCCTACTGCCCAAGCCGATTACATCTCACATTTTCGCGCTGATAACATTATTCGTGACGCAGAAGCCATTCGCGAAAAGCTCGGCGTCGATACGTGGTCTATTTTAGGGCAAAGCTTTGGCGGGTTTTGCGCGCTCACTTACTTGTCTTTCGCACCGAGTAGCCTGTCTCGTGTTTATATCACAGGCGGTGTCCCTTCTCTTAAGCGTCCTGCAGATGATGTTTATCGCGCCACCTATCAGCGCGTGCTGGACAAGAATACGGCGTTCTTCGCTCAGTTCCCAAGTGCCCAGCAACGTTGTATTGAGATTGCTGATTATTTAGCCGCAAACGATGTCAGTTTACCTAACGGCCAAACGTTCACCGTAGAACAGTTCCAACTGATCGGCATCAACCTAGGTCGAAGTGGCGCTAACTTGCCCATGTACTATCTGTTAGAAGATGCATTTGTTGAAACAGCCCAGGGAAAATACCTAAGCTACTCCTTCTTAAATGCCATGCTGACTGAGCAGAGCCATCAAACCAACCCAATTTACGCCTTCTTACATGAACCGATATACAACCAAGGTGACGCATCCACTTGGTCTGCCCATCGTGTGCGTAATGAGCACTTCACTGCATTCAACTACGAAGATGGCAAACCCTTCTTATTTACCGGTGAAATGGTCTATCCGTGGATGTTCGACCAAATGAAGACCTTAACGCCATTAAAAGCGGCGGCTGACATTCTTGCATCCAAAAGCGATTGGCCAGAACTTTATGACCTAGAAACATTGGCTAAGAATACCGTACCCGTCACGTGCGCTGTTTATGCAGACGATATGTATGTCGAAATGGATTATTCACGTGAAACGCTTAAGGGAATTCCCAACAGTCGCGCTTGGATCACGAACGAGTATGAACACAATGGCCTTCGAGCGGATGGAGAGAGAATTCTAGGTAAGTTGATAGATATGGGTGAGCAGATCGCCAATCTTCCATGATTGCTATTTGTTGAAACACCATTTTTGACGAGACAAGGCCCAAGCAATACAACACTGCTTGGGTCTTTGACCTTTAAGGCTTATAAAATCGGCTGTCGTTGAACACATCTCGTTCGCGCGGATCTTGCGACAAAAACATCCAAATTTCTTTCATTGTTTGGTCGAAAAACTCGTCTTCCAACACCGTCAGTGAGCAGTGTTGATCCAAGGTCGATGCAAAGCGTTCTAATGATTCAAACCCAACGGTTTCAACATCATTGATACCCATAAAGATGAGCTTCTTGTGGTGTGACAAAACGGTATTGCGCGGCAGTATCCCTTTGCCAAGCACTGAGAAATCAAGTTCAACTTCCAGCCCAATTCTGTTCTGTTTTACGTGGTAAACCCCACCAACCTCAGACACAACACGGTAATTCAGTTCTTCAAAATAGTTGAGCACAGCGTTTTTCAATTCGAGCATGAATATCCAAAATCATAGAACAATCCTAAGCAGCAAAAGTTAAAGGAATATACTCACCGAACCAAGTTTTTTTATTGGCATTTTTCATTTATCTAACAACATAAAAATAGACACAAAAACACCACAAGCCACCAACATATTTAATACACTCAAGTTTCGCATAATTGTCTGTTTTTATTACTTATAATTTAGATTCAAACATTCTCATTGGCGCAAAAATAATGTCATAACGAAAAGCCATCATTTAGTGACCGTATTCGGTTTACTATTTTATTTTTCGCCCTACAATCTCGCCTCCTTTTTCTCATTTTCATTCCGGTATATTTCTATGAATCCGACACGTTTTGGTAACGTGATGGCGGCTGTTGCCTTTCTGTTGTGGGGCGCAATGCCGCTTTACTATCAATTTATGCCCAACGCCGCGATGGATGAGTTACTTGCGTTGCGAATCGCTGCATCAGTGCCTTTCTTATTACTCATGCTGCAATGTAGAAAAGGGAATGCACCGACATGGAAAACCCTCACCGCAGACAAACGTTCGTTTATGTTTGCCTCGCTAGCGTCGGTAATGATGTGTGTGTCATGGAGTGCATTTACATGGGCGATGACCAATGATCGTGTATTAGACGCAAGCCTAGGCTTTTTCATTAATCCATTATTGGTTATTGGTCTTGGCGTGGTGGCATTTAAAGAGTCACTGAGTTTAGGCCAAAAAGCAGCCGTCGTATTTGGCGCTTTAGGCTTGAGCTACCAAGTGTGGCAATACGGTGAGGTGCCCGTCGCGGCAGTATTGATGGCGGTTTTCTTTACGTTATATGGCTGGTGCAAACGCCATGTGAAATATGATGCTATCTCTAGCCTGTTGGTCGAAGCGATTGCACTGATGCCTTTCGCTGCAGTTTATATGGCGTACAAAATTGGAACAGGTACAAGTATCGCTGTATCCGGTGACATGTCGACCCTACTGCTATACCTTGGCGCCGCTCCGATAACCCTAGCCCCGCTGTTCTTCTTCTCTGAAGCACTTAAGCATGCAAAGTTATCAATGATTGGACTGATGCAGTACATCGAACCAAGCCTGCAATTTGTTCTGGCCGTGGTGTTGTTTGGTGAAGCGTTTGATAGCGTCAAAACCGTCAGTTTTGGCCTAATTTGGTTAGGTCTGGCGATTTCTATTGTCGAAGGCTTGATCAGAGTAAAACCCAAACCCGATTTACCACAAACCTAATTATTGGTGAACAGAATAAAAAAAGAGGCATCCAAGGATGCCTCTTTTTGTTCGTCCAGTTACCGTATTAACTAGTCTTCCAGATCCACCAATTTGGTTGAGCCGCCATGATGTTTCTCACGCAGTCGCTGGATCAAGGCGAAGAAGCCAGGTATCAAGAACGTACCCGCCAACAACACACAAAGTAGGCCGCCCGTTAGCGATATACCCAGTGAGTTCTGGCTTATATGGCCCGCTCCGCTAGCAAATATCAGCGGCATGATACCGAGAATGAATGACCAAGACGTCATATTCACAGCACGGAAACGAAGCTTACCGCCCATTACCGCCGCTTTCTCGATAGAGTGCTCATTCTGCTCGCGTTCATTCTTGCCAAACTCGACAATCAATATGGCATTCTTCGCCGCCATCGCAATCAACAACACCAAACCAATTTGTGCATACAAGTTAAGCGGTGTACCTGTCATTGCAAGGGCAAGGAACGAACCTAACGTCGCAACCGGAACCACCAATATGATAGCAAGTGGAATACTCCAACTCTCATATTGCGCAACCATAAACAGGTAGATAAAGATCAGCGCGAGAGCAAACGCGTAGATGGCAAGATTGCCCGCTTGCTTCTCTTGATACGCCATACCTGTCCACTCATATTGGTAGCCTTGTGGCAGAATTTCAGCAGCAACACGTTCCATCGCCGCAATCGCATCGCCCGATGAATAACCTGGTGCTGGAGAGCCTTGGATCACCGCAGAACGATACATGTTATAGCGCCACGCAACATCAGGTTCAAACACCTGCTCAACATCAATCAAGGTGCTGAGTGGAACCATATCGCCCGAGGTTGAACGCACGTGGAAACGACCAAGTGAATCAATGTCATTACGGAAGTCAGCATCCGCTTGAATGGTCACTCGGTAGTTCTTACCAAACAGGCTGAAGTCATTCACGTACATTGACGCTAGGTTACCCTGAAGTGTCGTGAATATTTCAGACAGTGGGATCCCTAATTGCTTAGCCTTTTCACGGTCAATATCAACATAGAAGTGAGGAACGTTTGCGCGGAATGTACTGAACGTACGTGCAATTTCTGGTTGCTCATTCGCCGCTTCCATCATCTGCTGCATCACCATCGCCAAGTCACCACGACTTCGACCTAAGGTATCTTCCAACACAAACTCGAAACCGGAAGCAGGGCCCATGCCCGGAACCGCTGGTGGCCCCATCGCGAACACAATGGCTTCTGGCAATTGCATTGCAGCAGCCATATTGATGCGGTTGATGATATCAAAGGATGAATGGTCGCCATCAAGTTGCTGGCGCGTATCCCAATCTTTCAACTTCACAAACATCGACGCACCGTTTGATGCCGCTGCACCAGTCAGAAACGCATAACCATTCGCAACGGTTGCACCTTCCACGCCCGGTTCACGTGTCACAATTTCATTTAGCTTGCCGGTGACTTCTTCAGTTCGTGATAATGATGCCGCATCAGGCAACTGGATGTTGATCAGCAAGACGCCTTTGTCTTCCTGAGGAACAAAGCCCGTCGATGTGGTTTTCGCAAAGTAACCCGCCGCACTGACCGCAACCAAAAACAACACGCCCAGAACCGCAGTTTTGCGTACCAAGAAGCCTGCAACAGAACCATATTTGTTGGTTACCTTATCAAGGCCACGGTTAAACGCTGTAAACCAACGAGCATGGTTATCTGTGCCTTGCTTGAGCACCAATGCACACATCGCTGGTGACAAGGTCAATGCGTTGATTGAAGAAATCAATACTGAGATACAGATGGTCAACGCAAACTGACGATACATGATCCCTGTAATACCCGGCAGCATTGCAACAGGCAAGAACACCGCAAGCAATACCAAGGTAGACGTGATAATAGGACCGGTCACTTCTTTCATCGCCAGCAAGGTTGCTTGTCGAGGCGTCAGCGACGGGTCTTTTGCCATATTGGTATCAACGTTTTCAATCACCAAGATGGCATCATCGACCACAATACCAATAGCCAAAATTAGGCCAAACAAGGTAACGGTGTTGATGGTGAAACCCGCTGCGAGCATGATGGCAAAAGTACCAATCAACGACACAGGGATAGCAACCACGGGGATCAACGTCGAACGGAAACTACCTAGGAACAAATACGTTACCGCAATAACCAGTAATACCGCTTCTATCAGGGTTTTCAATACACCCTTGATAGACTCAGCCACGAACAACGTTGTGTCGTAGCTGGTTTCATAAGTCATCCCTTCTGGGAAGTTCCCAGACAGTTCTTCCAATCGCTCCATCACTAAACCACCACTTTCTAAAGCGTTAGCATCAGATTGCAGGTTTAAGATCACGATAGAAGCTGGCTGATCGCGGAACTGGCCGTTGCCCGTGTAAAACTTACGTCCCAAAGAGACATCAGCAATGTCTTTTAGGTAGACCATCGAACCATCGGCATTCGCACGAACAACGACATTTTCAAACTCTTCAGCAGAGCCTAAACGCCCTTGCGTCACCAATTTAAAGGTCATTTCCTGTGCGTTGTTAAACGGTGGCGCACCGATATCACCCGCTGCCACCTGAACGTTTTGTTCAGCGAGTACTGAACGCACATCAGAGGTCGTAATACCAAGGTTGGCCATCTTCTCTGGATTCATCCAAACACGCATTGCGTATTCGCCGCCACCCAGCACGTTCACTTCACTGATGCCTTTCACACGGGCGATTTGGTCTTTTACATTCAAGTTAATGTAGTTAACCAAAAACTGATCATCATACTTACCATCCGGTGAGTAGAAGTTCAGAACCATCAGCAGATCGGGCGAACGTTTTTTCACCGTCACACCCACCTGACGAACCTCAGGCGGAAGCTTTGATTCAATTTGAGCAACACGGTTCTGTACGTTGACCTGCGCCATGTCAGGGTCAGTGCCAATATCGAAGGTCACGTTCAGACTGTAAGAGCCGTCGTTCGCACTCTTGGAAGACATGTAGATCATGTTTTCCACGCCATTCACCGACGTTTCAATCGGGTCAGCGATGGCTTGTTCAACAACCTCTGCACTTGCACCAGAATAAACGGCACTGACACTAACAGAAGGCGGGCTGATCCGCGGATATTCTGCAACAGGAAGGTTCAACAATGCGATGAAACCAGCCAGCGTCAGAATAATGGATATCACCAGCGCAAACTTAGGGCGCTGGATAAAAAAGCGACTTAACATATCAGCTTATGCCCCTTGCCCTTGAAGGCGAACCGTCATGCCATTACGAACGCGTTGCAGACCTTTGGTCAGCACTTGTTCGTCATCATTAAGTCCACTCAGTACAATCACACCCTGGTCTGTTTGTGGGCCCAACTTGACGTTACGACGCTCAGCAATGTTGCCTTCTTGCAACACCATCACGAAGTCACCTTCCAGATCGGTTTGAACAGAAAGACGCGGCACAACAATGCTTGGTGTCGTTTCTTTATCTTTCACGATAACTTCAACATATTGACCCGGCAGCAAGCGGTGCTCAGGGTTTGGGAAGGAAGCACGAAGTGCAATAGTGCCCGTCTTCGTGTCGATACGGTTACCGAGGTAATCCAATTTGCCTGGGTATTCATAGTCGTAGCCTTTACCTAAGCTTAGGAACACTTCGACTCGGCCACTGTTGCCTTGACCACCGCCAGTGACACGGTCAGCACCTGCATTTAACCGTTGCTTCTCACTCATTGAAAATGACGCTTGCATTGGGTCGAGGCTAACGATGGTGGTAAGCACGCCCGTAGAAGGAGAAACTAAATCGCCCAAACTGGCGCGACTTTCACTGATTCGTCCTGTAAAAGGAGCCACAATCTGAGTGTGGGACAAATCGAGCTCTGCCGCTTGTAGTTGAGCTTCCGCAGATTTAAGCGCTGCCTCGGCTTGCAGTTTTGCCGCTGTGAGGCGGTCAAATTCAGATTGGCTAATACCACCGCGAGGAAGTAAATCTTCGCCGCGTTTAAAATCAAGATTTGTATTCGTCACACCCGCGTTTGCCTGAGCAACAGCCGCTGAAGCGCTCGCCATCTTGGCTTCATAAATTGATGGGTCAATTTGGAACAACGGCTGACCAGCCTGAACCATTTCACCTTCTTTAAAATGTCTCGCTGTCAGGTAGCCTGACACTTGCGGAACGATACTCACGTCTTCAACCGCTTCAGTACGACCAACAAAGGTTTGCTGCGCTTGATAATCGATGACTTTGGCTGACTGCGCAGTCACTAACGGTGAAAAACCGCCTTTTTGACCCGTTTCTTGTCCTCCACATCCAGCAAGTAACGAAGCGCCAATAAGCGCGGGAAGCAATAACTTCCGTTTAATCATGGTTCTCTCCTTCCCTTTTCGCTGACTACACGCCACACCAACAAGGAATTGAATTATTTTTAATGGGATTATTGAGTCAAAACAGCATGTGCAGCCTGTCCCGTAAAAGTAACGAGTGTGACAAAAATGCACATGACGACGGAAGTATGCCAAACATTCCTTACTGCTAGCTGTATGAGCGAAGAAATTGCGATTAAAACGTTAGAAAATAAACCAATCAATTGCGGTGCGGGAAGTGAGACAGGGATGATCTATTGAAGCTGACATAATTAAAACTCGAGCCAGCTTAAACGATAAGATCTATACCCAAGCAACAACAAGATGCTTGGGTATATCATTTTCTGTTAACGAAGCATGTTCATCGCTTCGGCTAATTCCGCAGATAGCGCATCGTTGCTTAACACGCCAGCTTCACTATCAAAGTTATCGAAGAATGAAGGAATGGAAAGTGACGCTTTTAAGTCGCCATTAAAATGGGGACAAGACGCAGACGCCGCGGCCAATACGTTCTTCGCACCGCCAGGCCCTGGAGAGGTTGATAGCAACACCATTTTCTTGCCTTGAAACACTTTTTGGTTAATGCGAGAAGCCCAATCAAACAGGTTTTTGTATGCCGCCGCATACGATCCATTGTGCTCTGCAAACGAGATAACCAACGCATCGCACTCACCAATCTTGTTGAAAAACTCCTGTGCTTTTTCCGGATGACCGAGCTCTTCTTCCCTATCAGTACTAAACAACGGAAGTTCATAGTCGTTAATGTCCAAGATTTCAGAATCGGCACCATCAATCAAACTCACCGCATGAGTCACCAATTGTTTATTGATTGATTTTTTACTGCTCGATGCCGCGAAAGCCAGTAGCTTCATACCATTCTCCAAAATGATTGTTTTTACGTTGATTTTCATCTTAACGTTTAAGCAACTTACTACTCGTATTACTTTTCAGATCTCCGAAACATGCACTCGGAAACAGACAGAAATCCGCCAGCCACTAACGCCATAACCCTTCGATAATAACATGGAAATAAAATCTTTAAATTCAGACCATTACGAATAAGACGTCTAATTTTGAGTCATCAGCCTCATAAATGAGTCATTGATTAACTACACTTTTTTAAAGAATCGTCGTTGTTCAACAACGCTTAATCCCAACCCTGGTCAGGTATTTGATATGAAATGTCTACATTCATTCATCACGACAAGCCTATTTTTATCTTTGTTTGTTCCAACACTGGCATGGTCTGCCCCAACGATAGGTTCACAGTTGAATGTATTCATTCCTAGCCTGCCCTATTTGTATATCTCTCACTCAATTAATAGCGCCCTCTTGCGGCCCGCCGACAATGACCGCGGCTGGGACTACGACATGGCGGTCTCACACAGAAAAGTGGATGACACCACCTATGAATTTTCGCTTCGCCAAGGCGTAAAGTTTCAAGACGGTACCCCATTTAATGCGGATGCAGTTTTGCTCAACATGAAGTACTTCAAGGAAGCGCCGTTTTTGTTCACCAAAATAGATACGGTGTTCGACAGAGCTGAGAAGGTGGACAACTACACCGTGCGCTTTCATTTGAAAGAAAAGTATGGCCAATTCCTCAATGACGCCATTTGGATTCAGTTCTACACAGAAACCTATCTAGAGAAATTTGGTTGGAATGGCAAAGCGACCTGCCCAAATCTCGCTGAGCCTGGTCCTTATGGCTTGGGGCCATACATCCTCAAAGAAGGCTACATTGAAGGGGATCGTCAAACACCCAAAGCCGTTTTGGTGGCAAATCCGAATTATTGGAACCCCGAATACCCGAAAATTGAGACCGTGACTGTCTTCACTGAACTTGATTCTAAAAAGGCGCTCGAGATGACTCTCGACAAAGACAATGCTCTCGACATTATGCCAATCCCTTTCTCTGAAAAAGAACGCGTTCTTCAATCCCGATACGCCAAGTTAGTATCAGCACCTTCAACCAATAACATCGCTATTCATATCAATATGCGTACAGGCAACAAACGACTGTTAGACAAAGAAGTACGTGTTGCACTCAATAAGGCGCTAGACCAAAGAAGACTGCTTGAAAAAAGCTATCAAGGCGAAGGACAAATCAGCCCAACCTTGGCAGCTCCGCTCTACCCCGGCGTCGACAAAGTCGTGAAGAACCTCAAAGCCTATTCTGAAGTAGAAAATCCAAAAGCCATCCGCGACGAACTCAAGAAAACCCTCGATGGACTAGAACTGAACGTCTATACCCAAGATCGGTTTATGTACATATGGAAAGGCATCGACCGTGACCTAAGAAAAGTCGGCGTCAAACTCAAATTCAACATCACTAACAGTGAAAAAGATGTGTTTGGTCAATTGCTCACGACCAATGCAAGAAAAAATACGGAAGACTGGGATCTGCTCGTGTGGGGCGACGACGATTGGTACTACAACCACCCTTGGTCAGCATTCTTCGTTTACCGCACCCACAATGCATGGAGCACGATTTTTCAAGACAACACCATGGACAATTACATCGAACAAATGTTCAAAGAGTCCGTAGGCACACCTGAATTTGACGCTATTTCCGAAAAAATCATGCGTAGAGCTTATAACAATGGCTACATGTTGTTTGTCCCTACGCCAAACAAAGTGTTAGCCGTCAACAAACAAGTGAACTACTCGCCATACAAAATGGCAAATATTCCACTTTGGGAAATCAGCCTCAAACCAACACACTGGTCAACAAAGTAAAAATTCTGTTGGCTGAAAAAGTCATGGGATAAAACGGGGACGGCGGTTTGCAGTCCCTCTTTAGTGAGAAAGGGTATCGAATGTTTTCAAAGCTAAAAATCAAACTTCTTATGATCTTCTTACTCATTGGTGTGTTGCCAATACTGATCGTGGGTTATTTAGCGCTCTCGCAATCAAGTTCTGCGCTACAAGATCAGGCTTTCGCACAACTTGTGAGTATGCGAGAGGTGAAGAAAGATCAAATCCTTTCATACTTTGAAAGAGCCATTAAAGACACTCAGGTTCTAGCAGAAAGTGAAGACACAAAAAGAATTCAAAAATTACTTCAATTCTACGCGAGCGATGAAGAGGTAGAACAAAACGAAGTATTTCCAACCGATACCTATGAGTACCAAGATATCTGGGAGAGTAACGGTAAAACCCTGACAAATTTCATCAATCTATATGGATATTCAGATGTATTTATCATTCAAGCAGATACGGGACATGTTGTCTTTACAGCGAAGAGAAACAGTGACTTAGGCGCCAACCTCAATTCTGGCCCATTAAAAAGCAGTCCATTGGCAAAGCTGTATAAAGATGTTATCGCAAACAACACGTTGATTATACAGGATTATCAGCGTTACGAGCCTCTAGACAATACGCCGATTGCGCTGATTGGCGTTCCTATAACCGATTTGAGTGGCAATGTTTTGGCCGTCGCTGCACTTCAACTGTCGATGGATGAGATCAATCAGATCATGCTGCAACGTACAGGGATGGGCAAATCGGGGGAAACTTATCTGGTGGGCCCTGACTTTTTAATGCGCTCTGACTCATATCTAGACAGCACTTCTCGCTCAATTATTGCGTCCTTTTCTAACCCTATAAATGGAATGGTGAAAACACTAGCAACCGAAAGAGCCTTCAACAATGAAACCGGCTTCGACGTGGTTCTGGACTACAGAGACATCCGAGTTTTAACTGCTTACGCCCCCATCAAGTTTGGTGAGAATGATTGGGCGTTGATCGCAGAAATCGATGAAGATGAAGCTTTCGGTCAAATCATTGCGCTTAAGTGGATGATTGGTATCGCACTGCTTGTCGGTGCAATGATAGTCAGTGTGATCGCGCTCTTGGTTACCCGATCAGTGACCATGCCCATACTCACCCTGACGCAGAATTTAGAGGCAGTGGCACTGTCAGGCGACTTTTCGTCAAGGGTTGCAGTGAAGAGCAAGGATGAGCTTGGCCAGTCTGCCAGTGCCTTCAATACCCTCATGAACAGCATGCAGGCAGCCATCTGCGATATCAAAAAAGTGATGGAAGGCCTTGCCGAAGGTGATTTCAGCCATCGAATAGAGTCCGATCTTAAAGGCGATTTACTCTCTATTAAACTCGCTACAAACACATCGTTGGAAAACGTTGAAGCTTCAGAGCGTATGAAAACTGAACTGGAACGAGATACAAAACTTCAAGCAGAAGAAAATGCTCGTGTCCGTCAAGCACTCGACAACGTCTCAACCAACACGATGATAACCGACCAAAATTATAATATTATCTACCTCAATCGCGCATACCAAACGCTGCTCAATGAAGCAAAGGACGATTTCACACAAGTTATCCCCTATTTCAATCCTGACGAAATACTGGGTAAAAACATCGATTTTTTCCACAAAAACCCATCACACCAACGTGGAATACTCGATAATTTAAGCAACACACATTCGCTTGAATTGTCGGTTGGCAGTCGCATGATGGCAATTTCTGTCAATCCTATTATCGATGAGACGGGCGATAGAATAGGCACTGTCATTGAGTGGACAGATCGCACCGATGAAGTTGCTATTGAGCGGGAAATAGACACCATGATCGATGCTGCCGCACAAGGCGATTTTTCCAAGCAGTTATCGCTCGATGAGAAATCAGGCTTTACGCTCAAACTCGCTCAAGGTCTCAATGCCCTTACCACCAATACTGATACGGCGCTGGAAGATATGCAGCGAATGCTGGGAGCAATGGCCAGAGGCGACCTCACACAGCGCATCGAGAAAAATTACAGTGGCCGATTTGGCCAGCTAAAAGCCGATGCTAACACCAGTATTGATAAGCTCACTCAGGTGATTGGTGATATTCGTCGAGCATCCGAAACCATTACAAATTCGTCCAATGAGATTGCATCTGGCAATCGCGATTTGAGTCAACGCACTGAAGACCAAGCCACGTCATTGCAAGAAACCGCATCAAGTATGGAAAACATGACTGACACGGTGAAAGAAAGTGCTGAAAATGCAGTAGTGGCGAACAAACTCAGTGAAGATGCCAGAATCAAAGCCCGAGAAGGTGGCAATGTCGTCATGAGAACCATTACTGCCATGGACCAGATCAGTGGTGCGAGTAACAAGATTTCAGACATTATTGGGGTGATTGATGAAATTGCTTTCCAAACCAATTTACTCGCGCTCAATGCCGCCGTTGAAGCGGCTAGAGCAGGAGAGCAAGGCCGTGGTTTCGCAGTCGTTGCAGGTGAGGTGAGGAGCTTGGCACAGCGATCTGCAGAAGCGGCAAAAGAAATCAAAGAGCTTATCCGTGATACCAATAAAAAGGTCGAAGATGGGGCCGAGTTGGTCATTGAGTCAGGGGATACCTTGCAAGAAATCGTCAATATGGTCGAAGAAGTCAGCAACAAAATGTCTGATATCAGCACTGCTGCGCAAGAGCAAAGCTCAGGCATCGAACAAGTTAATATTGCGGTTACCCGAATGGACAACATGACCCAACAAAACGCCGCCCTCGTAGAAGAAGCAACCACAGCGGGCGAAAGTATGCTGTCACAGGCTCGAGATATGAGTTCTATCGTTGAATTCTTTACCATCACAGGCAAGAAAGAAGAGATTAAATCTCCGACGTTTAAATCGACCCAAAAGAGGTCAATCCCCAAAAAGCCAATTCGAGTTCAAAAAGAAGAAGATGACGATGACGATGAAATAGAGTGGGGAGAATTCTGATTTAGAAAAGAGGATGACTCATTGAGAAAAAGGGAGCGACAGCTCCCTTTCATTTTTCCGATGTCGTTATGCGACAGCCAAATTGGGTAAATCTTTATCAGGTTGCTGCTTAAGAATATGTCGCCACATAATGGGTATCACTACAGATGCGAGCACCACGTTAGACAGTGGCATTGACATCCACACCCCTTCTACACCATACATTCTTGGCAATACCGCTAAAAATGGCAGTTGAATAAACATGTTGCCCAAGGAGATAGCTAAGGATGTTCCGCCCTTTCCGACAGACAAGAAGTACATGGATGCGAGAATGATAAGCCCATCCAGATACATTGCAGACAGATGCAAACGAATGCCGGTTGTCGCCTCTTGAATCAACGCGGTGTTACCTGAATTGAACCACCCAATCACAGTATCAGGGAACACGTTTAGCACTGCTAACCAGCCCACACCACCAGCTAACGACACGATAGTCGCAAGCTTCGCGACTTTAGCAATATTTTGGTACTGTTTCGCACCATGATAAAAGCTGACTTGTGGTTGCATGCCCTCGGCAATGCCCTCAGCGACCACGTAGTAAAGTGTCATCAAATACCCAACAACCGCAAACGCCGCCACACTGACATTTGAACCATAGATCACAAACAGCTTATTATGGAATGCAACCAGCACACCGTAATACATAAACATCGCCAACGACGAGCTACCCAACACGATAGTTTGTTTCGCATCAGACAAATTACCCTTCGCTGGGTGCTTAAATATTGAAAGCACCGAATGCTTGGAAAACAGATAAACAAACGCCATAACGACAGTGATTAACTGCGCCGCAATGGTTCCCATTGCAGCTCCTTTTAGGCCCCACCCCAATACACCAATGAAGACATAGTTCATCGCAATATTGCTTAGTGCACCAGCCACCATCATGGCAGTCGCGACGATCGGGCTATCATCATTTCGAATCAAAAAAGGTAAAGCAGAAGCCGCCACCGTGAGCACAGCTCCAAACGCAAAGGTATATAAGTAATCTACGGCATAGCCTTCAGCAAGCCCCGTTGCACCTTGGAGTTGAACCAACGGTTCGCCAAGCAAAAAGATATACAGCGAAGACAATGCGCCAAACAGAGCGGTCAACCACAGACCTGTCGCCATCGCATTTCTAGCCGCACCCAAATTTTCTTCACCGCGATATTGAGAGATAAGACTCCCTGCGCCCATGCCGATCATCAGGCCTGCGCCGCCCACAATGGAGATGACAGGCCATGCGATATTCACCGCCTCTAGGCCTTCTGCTCCCACAAAGTGACCAATGAAAATACCGTCAACGAGATAATAGAGCCCGTTAACGATCATTGCCGCAATAGCAGGGACAGTAAAACGCCAAAACGTTTTCGTGATTGATTCACTTGGTTTTGGTTCAATAGCATGCATAAAAGACTACTTTAAAAGGGAAAAAGAGACAGGCGCGATTTTGACGTTGTTTTGATATAGATAAAAGTTACAATCAATCCTAAAAACGGATAGGTTGGACATCACGATGCAGTGGACACTTGAACAGCTCAAAGCCTTTGTAGAATCAGCAGAAGCAGGCTCTTTCTCGGCGGGCGCACGTAAACTGGGTAAGGCACAATCACGAGTGAGCACTGCCATCGCAAACTTGGAAGTCGACCTTGGATTCGACTTATTCGACCGCAGCGCAAAGCTTCCTGTGCTAACTGAAGCCGGTAAAGAAATGTTGGTGGATGCAAAAGCCATCCTGCAGCAGTGCCAACGCATGAATTCGCGCGCTATGGCCGTCACACAGGGAGATCCCGTCGCCTTTACCGTTGCCATGGACGAAGCCGTCCCCATGCAGACGTTTGAGATACTGTTTACTATGTTGGCCGAACACTTTCCCGAATTAAAAGTGACGATTCTTAACGGCTCTCAAGACGACATTTCTACATGGGTGAGCGAAGGCAGAGCTGATATGGGGTTTATCTTCCGCGTAAAACCACTTACACAGTCTTTAGATTGGTATGACATTACCACGGTTAATCAGGTGCTTATTGCAGCGTACGACCATCCGCTTTCTGACATTGAGCACCCACATGAAGATGACCTCGTAAAGCATCGCCAACTCGCCATCCGTGACCGTTTGGGTTATTCCCAAGAGCAACCCCTCTCGCCACGTTATTGGCATATTGATAGCTATTTTTACATTGCTAACCTCGTTATGCGGGGAGTCGGCTGGGCATTTGTACCTGCTCACGTCGCCAACCACGATTGGCTCGAAAGTACGGTTAAGTTGTTATCTCTGAATGAACTCTCTAGCCCTCCCCTTCTCACTCTCAGTGCAATTAAGACGAAGAAACGCGGCTGGGACAACGTCATGCTATGGATAGACAGCACACTCCATACACTCTTTCCCGGCCAGCACTCGTGATCTAGCAAGACACACCGCCAAACAGCGGCTAAGTTTTATGTATGAATATGGTTTTCAACATAAAATTGATCCCACCACTCATGAGCTTGCTTGTCAGTGGTTGTGTTTCCCTCACCAATAACAATCACTTACCTCAAACGGGTAGTTTTGATTTATTTCAACGCTCATTGAGTACCACTGAACATGGGTATCGTATCTCACCGGACACGACAGGATCGGCACCGACAAAAATGATCGACGTCTTCGATGTACGTCCTGGTGATTGCTCTTTTAATTCTGGATGGAATGATTGCCAGAACGACCGAGAACGAAGTGAGCGTTCAGAAACCAACAAATCAACCGGTCTGCATAGCGAATATTGGTACGGCTGGTCGATCTACTTTCCTAAGGACTACCCAAATGTGTATCCAACAAAAGTTGCCCTCGGCCAGTTTCATCAAAAAGATTCTCACCCCGTTTGGATGTTCCAAAACAGCAAAGGTGGTTATCACTTAGATAATCAAGTCATGGGGCACAGCAGTCACTATTATCCGCTTATCGAAGAAAACAAGCTTCGTGGTCGCTGGCATAGAATCGAAGTTAATGTACGCTGGGAGAATAACCAAACTGGCTTTTTTAGAGTGTGGGTAAATGGCAACCAGAAAGTAAACTATGAAGGAGCAACAATGGATGCCTCCTACGTGTATTTCAAATATGGTCTTTATCGCTCTTTTCTATCTCGCTATAAAAATGAAAATAATGTCGATAGCGTTCCCGCACAGACAGTCTACTTTTCAAATGTTAAGCGCAGTCTCTCGCGAGATGGGCTATCTGAGTAACCCACCCTCGTTGACACCAAACCTGAACGTATAAACGTGAAAAGTTAGCGAGTAATAACAAAAAACCGCCCTAGCACGGGCGGTTTAATTTAATCATACAAGAGCCAAATCACTTATTCGTCATACGGTTCTATTGTCACCCCTTCAAGCAAATAACCCGCTTGGGCGATGTCGTGCGAAACAGTTTGTGTCTTGAGCGTACCGACCACATAAACCACATCCCAAAGCTCTTGCACTGGTGCGCCCGCTTCAAATTTCACGTACACAATTTGGTTTGGTGGTGGCGGTGGCACATGAATACAAGCGCCAAAAAATGGCACAAGTAAAAACTCGGTCACTGTGTTGGCGTCTCCTTCAAGAGGGATAACAAAACCAGGAATTTTCACCTGACTGTTGTTTAGTTCTTCACGTATATTTCCCACTAAATTTTGCTGTGTGACGTCACCGTTGTGATCAATCATGGGCATACCATTTTCAGCAAACATCTTGCGCTCTGCTTCCGGTATCAGGTCAATCCAATCAAGGGTCAATGTATCGTCGGCTTGCGCCAACAAGGGCAAACAAGTTGCCAACAGTAAAAACCATTTTTTCATTATGTTATATCCGTATCGTCATTCCATCAGAGAGTGACTGGCGGTAAGCGCGCAGTGCGGGTAATACACCCACTAAAAAGCCTGCGATCAAAACAATACCAATCAATGTCAGTTCTTGTGTGTTCAGCCATGTTGAAGAAAGTTGGAGCCCGTACTGACTCAATACATAAGGCGCAGAGACGCCGAGAATGACAAACAGTGCGAGTACACCCAATATAATTCCCAGCAGTGTTAAGAATACCGCCTCGCTCACCAACAACACAAAGATATGAGCAGGCCTAGCGCCCATAGCCCGCAGTATTGCCATTTCTCGTCGACGTTCATTCAAGCTAGTAAGAAGACTGGAAAGCATGCCCAACAAACCCGCTATCACCACAAATCCCGATACCACTAACAGCGCTTGCTCTGCCACAGACATTAACCCCCAAAGCTCATGTAGCGCAATCCCGGGCATAATGGCGGTTAATGGCTCCCTTGGATATTCGTTGACGGTTCGCATCAGAGCAAAGGTTTGAATTTTGCTTTTCAAACCAACCAACAACGCTGTGACTTGCTCTGTTTCGAGTTTGTCAGGGTCAATGTTTTGAGCGTTCACCCCATTGCCAATCTGCACACCACGTTCCCATCCGACGTGCACGGCTTCAATCGCGGGAAGAGAAACATGTACGCTCTGGTCAACCGGCGTTCCGGTTGGCGCTAAAATCCCTGTAATGGTAAATGGCAAATTGTCGTGACGGCTAAACTTCACGTCTGACAGGCCGTGCGCAATCACAATGTCATCGCCCATTTTATAGCCAAGCTTTGCCGCGACTTCTGCGCCAATCACTGTGTCGAACAGGCTCTCAAACGGCTGGCCTTCAGAAAAGGAAATAGGCTGCTTATTACCATATTTATAATGCTCAAAATACTCCCCTGTAGTTCCTACCACACGAAAGCCTCGGTGCGAATCTCCAAGCGAAATTGGAATGGTCCATGCCACTGCGGGATTACGCTGTATTTCTTCCACGCTAGACCAATCAATATTATTGGTTGCATTACCGATACGAAACACAGAATAGAGCAGCAAATTCACCTGACCTGAACGTGCTCCCACAATAAGATCAGTACCAGAAATGGTGTTGGCAAAGCTCTCTTTTGCTTGGGTTCGAACACGCTCTACACCTAACAACAGCAGCAAAGAGATGGCGACGGTCAAAATGGTAAGAAAGGCCGTGGCTTTGCGGTTGTTAAGGCTTTGAAGCGCCAGACGGAAAATAGCCATCTACAACACCTCCGTTTGCATAGCACCACGGTTAATGTCAGTCAGAGACACGGCGCGGTCAAAATGGGATTCAAGCGTGTGATCATGGCTAACAAAAAGCAAGCTGGTGCCTGCACGCTCGCATTCTTTCATCAACAGCGTAATAAACGCATTACGGCTGTCATGATCCAACGCAGAGGTTGGTTCATCCGCTAACAGCAATGCCGGACGTCCAATTAATGCTCGAGCAGCGGCAACACGTTGCTGCTGTCCAATACTTAGCTCGGTCACTGGCTTATTGAGGCACGAGTCAGGCAAAGCTAAGGCGCGCAGCAAACGCGTTGCTTCCTCTTCTAGCTTGACCTCAACTCTTTGCTTTCTTTTTGAAGAAAATCGACAAGGCAGCGTCACGTTATCTAACACAGAAAGGTATGGCAGCAAATTGAACTGCTGGAAGATATAGCCCAAGTGATCAGCTCGAAACGCGTCTCTTTTTGCACCTTTCATCGACGATAGATCGGTATCCAAAATACGCAATACGCCCGATTCAGCCACGTTTATACCGGCGATCAGCCCAAGTAACGTCGACTTGCCACAGCCACTTGCCCCTTTAAGAAATACCTTCTCATTTTGTTTGACTTCAAAGTGAGGAATATCAATTTGCCACTCGGCCTGCCTTGGCCATTTAAAGCATAGATTTTCAATCAATAGCATTTTATATCTTAAGGCCCCAATAATGAGGCCACCCCAAAGCTAAAAACGAATGGTATTGGATGTTGAAGTCAGGTCTGTCGCCAAAACACCTTTATCTGTAATGGCTTGAACGCTGATTTTTTCAGTCTTTTCAAACACTGTGAACCAGTCAGTTACTACTGTCTCTATGTTTGCGGGACTGCCGCAGTGATACGTGTACTGAGCCGAAAACTCACCATGTGATGAGCCTGACTTTTCATGGCCGTCGTGGTCATGCCCTTTGTGGTCATCATGATCTGCATGTTCGTCGTGGTGATCTTCATGCGAAGCATGTGCATCATGGTCATGCTCTTTGTGGTCATCGTGATCCGCATGGTCATCATGATGCTCTTCGTGCGAAGCATGTGCATCATGGTCATGATCTTTGTGGTCGTCGTGATCCGCATGTTCATCATGATACTCTTCGTGCGAAGCATGTTCATCATGGTCATGATCTTTGTGGTCATCGTGGTTATCGTGGTCATCGTGGTCATCGTGGTCATCGTGGTCATCGTGGTCATCGAGAGTTTGCGTCACTCGCGTTTCGACCAGCTTACAATCGGCGGATGCATTCAACGCCACCAAAGTGTCTGGCTTTTTAAGAATGTCGATAGCCTTGTGTATTGCCGCTTCCTGCTCTCCATTGTCTGGCGCATGTTCAAACCCTACAATGTCACTTCCAGGTGCGGTGATCTCAACCAAAAAATCACTCCCATCCTGAGCCATATGCCATTCAACAACACCATGTTGATGAGAGTCGTGTTGAATGAAATCGCCGTCTTTCGCAGCCACAGAAGCCGTCATACCCAACGCAATTGCACTGAGCGCAAAACAAGTTTTATTACGCATGTTATCTCCAGTTTTAAAAATGAGTTTCTATATCAACGTTGGAGACACTGGCGGAGGGGCGCGCGCTTTGGGAGTCAACGCGAGGGTTTGAGGAAGATAACAAGGAATGTCGAAGGAGGCATAACCAGCGGCTTTCACCACTGCAATAACGGCATTATCAGTAGTAGTAAAAGGGAGGCCTATCGCACATAGCGCACAATGATTATCAGATTGGAATGTATGTTGGTGACTAGCTTGATGTTCTGCAAACACAAAGCCTTGCCAACCCAAAAGGACAGCAAGACATAGAGGCAGTAATACTTTTCGAAGCAATAGCAGCATGATCCATCAGGCTTTTCTTGAGCGCAATGTTATAATATAACATTACAGGCCACCGCCGTTAACCCGTAACGGAAAATTCATAGACACATCGCGTTGCGATCGCCCAAACGCAAAAAAMCCGCCATGAAGGCGGGTTTCTTAWATTTGGCTCCCCCTGCAAGACTTAACRGGGCCGCCTAGGCTTGCGACAAATCGCGTTGCGATCGCCCAAACGCAAAAAACCCGCCATGAAGGCGRGTTTCTTAWATTTGGCTCCCCCTGCAAGACTTGAACTTGCGACATACGGATTAACAGTCCGCCGTTCTACCGACTGAACTAAGGGGGAATTGTGCGTTCCTGAGAACGAGGTTGATATTAGGAAATGCGCGCTAGGCTTGCAAGCACTAATTCACAATACGCCGCATTTTTTGAGTCAAGTGGCTAATTGATAACCGATTCTAGCCATATCAACCCGATCAAAGTGAAATCCAGCGTCATTTAGATAGAATCTGCTCCATGGCCCACGTTGTATTTCGCGCACTCTTTCCAAGACTTGGGTGCGTTTCTCGCCCAGTTAAATGCTTCACCAAGTTTTCCACATGAAAATACTGAACGGGATCCGGATTTTCTTGTAGTGACGTCAACGACTCGACGCCTTCCAACACAAAGGCTTCATCACCAAAGACTGAACAAAGTATGCGACCTTCACTTCCAATAATCTCCACACGATCTTCTCGTGTAGCGGCTGCAAAATTCCAATACCCAGAACCCAGCACCCCAGATTCAAACGCAAAAGACGCAGATACCGCATCCTCCGCCTCATAGTAACCTTGCTGATTAACCGCAATACCCTGCGCCAATGTTATGTCACCAAACCATTGTTGGAACAGATTCAAACCATGGCTAGCAAGATCCACAAAGTAGCCGCCACCCGCTTGGCGAGGGTTGACTCGCCAATTCGTTTCGCCAGCAATATCGTCAGGGTTTGGCGATCGATGATACGTCCAATGGATATGACGAACCTTGCCGATTTTACCCTGACTAACCCATTCACTTACTGTTTTAAAGCGAGGAAGCGAACGACGATAGTAGGCCACAAACAAAGGAACATTAGCCAGTTCAAACGCAGCAATCATCTCATCACATTCTGCTGTCGTCAGTGCCATCGGCTTTTCCACAACACAGGGCTTTCCAGCTTTTGCAGCCATCAAGGCGTAATCACGATGACTATCCGGCGGCGTCGCTACATAAATGGCATCAATCTCGGGATGATTGATCAGTTCAGCGACGTCAGTTGTGTATTGAGGAATACCATGTCTCTCACTATAGTCTTTCGCTTGCTCTTCACGGCGCGCCATGACTAAGTCTAGCGACGAAGCGTCAACTTGCCAGAATGCAGGGCCGCTTTTGCGCTCTGTAACACTTCCACATCCAATCATGCCCCAACGAATCTTTGTTTGTTTCATCATCTCTTCCATTATTTACCGTCGAAGGAAGTCTCTTCTTCTTACATCAATATCATTGTGTCAATTCTTGAGCAAGCGCGTAACCCATTCCGAAAAGTCCTAACTTTGCTACGCAACCCAACAAGCCTCTGTTCATATACTGCAAAGGAATTGTTGGCGTATCTGCTTGGCGCGGCTTACCTGACAACACATTCTCGCTGAGCAAACATATTGAGATTGCTTGTGTATGAAGGAGCGAAGTATGAAGTGGTTGCTTCCATTGTTAATCGCCAGCACAGCCAGTTGTTCTGATGAGACTCTCCCGCTGGTCACCGAATGTCCAACAGAACAAAACTATTCAACGGCTTTTCTTAATAGCGATTTTTATCAAGGTTGGAAAACACTTCAGCACGGCGCCTCACCGAGACAAAATTGCGACATGGCTTTGCCCTATTTTGTGACCGCAGTGAACAAAGAAACCGCCTTCGAACTGTCGACACTCTACCTCGACTTTTGTAACGACACGCCTGATCTCAATGCTCTTAACGCCAGTAGCATTTATCAGAGTGAGAAGTTGACGCACGGTATAGACTACGATGAATTCAAATGGGTACTAGATTTGGCCTTGTGCAATAGTCCTGTAGAGCAATATGCGTTAGGTAAAATGCTTCACGATGGATTTATTACAGATCAGGATACAGAGAAAGGCATCTATTTCTTAAGTCTTGCCGCGCACCAAAACCACATTCAAGCCCAATTTGCACTTTCGGACGCGCTAGAGGGCATAAATGAAGAAGTCATGGCTGCACTCTGGCTAAATAATGCAAACAGCCTAACGGGGCAGGCCCTAGTGGGTAGAACACCCAATTCCCATAAGCTTAAGTAACGAATTTGCATCGATTTACACTTGTGAAGCTACAAATTCTGTTTCCCGCCGCGTAGAGTAAGGAGATTAGAACTGAATAACTGAGTCTGACATGTCAACGTCGCTGCCCCTGTTTTTAGCTGGGCCTATAATAAGAAGATCCACTCAACATGAACTTTGTGTTTGGGCAGTCACCTCTGCGCCACTCGACGCAGAGTTTGCACTGTATTCACCAGACAGTGAGCACACCATTTTTCGTGCCTCTTTCAGCGCTCATAAGCAAGTTCAACTTGGGCAGCAATGTTTTATTGTGCTCGCTCAATTCTCACGCGACAACGCCACAGCAGCTGAAACTCCAGATAAAAATAGCCCCAAAAGCGCAGGGTTTCCGATTGATACCCCACTCCAATATGACATTCTGACTGACCAAGGTTCATTATTGACGGACATCGACGGTCTGCGGTACTCCGATGAGAAACGTCCAACATTTGTGATTTCAACACGCGCTGAAAATATCGCACATGGTTCATGTCGACATCCTCATCATCGATGTGATGACGCACTCGTGGCTCTCGATACAAAATACAATGCAATCACAGTCCAAGATCGCGCAGATCTTCTGATCATGGGTGGCGATCAAATCTACGCCGATGATGTCTGCGGTCCAATGATGTACGCGATTCGAGAAGCTATCGACATACTTGGACTTCGTGATCAAGCGCTTGACGACGACACCATCACGCATTGCAGTCAATTAGTACCCGACATCATGCCTCTTTACGGGCGCACGGAGCGATTACCATATACCACGGTGAACCATGGGCTGATCAAGCGTCTTCTCAAATCAGCCCCTGAACCTGTTTTCAGTTCCAATACCACGGAAAACCACCTGATCAGCTTCAACGAGTTCATCGCAATGTATATCTTGGTGTGGTCACCTTCATTGTGGTCTCATATTCCCCTTCCTGACGCCGATGCTATGCAGGGACTGAGTGATGAACATAAGCTGCGATGGACGAGAGAGAAACAGGAACTTTCTCAATTCTGTTCAGGGTTAAAAAATGTAAGGCGCTTATTTGCGCATATTCCTACTTACATGATTTTTGACGATCACGATGTTACTGATGATTTTAACCTGACTGTCGGCTGGGAGCGGGCGGTGTATGAATCGCCTTTGGCGCAGAATATCTTGACCAATGCCATGCTTGGATACTTCTTCTGTCAAGGCTGGGGAAACAACCCAAACGCATTTGATTCGGGCTTTTGGCACACCATTACCCAATTCGCGGCGGAACCCACACCGCGCTCCCTCAACGAAGTTAACCAGCTAATTCTTCATTTTGAGCATTGGCATTACACGCTTCCCACCACTCCAAGAGTCGTTGTATTAGACACGCGAACACGGAGGTGGCGATCTGAGTCCAGTAGCAATAAACCGTCAGGATTAATGGACTGGGAATCCCTCATGGATTTTCAGCAAGACGTCATCGACGCCGATGCTGTCGTGGTCGTGTCGCCTGCGCCGATGTTTGGTGTAAAGTTCATTGAAACGCTTCAGCGTATTGTCACCTTCTGTGGTCACCCTCTGGCGACTGATTCAGAAAACTGGATGGCGCATCCAGGTTCTGCCAATGCACTGTTGAACATCTTCAAACACCCCAAAACACCGAAAAACTTCGTTATCCTATCGGGAGATGTTCATTACTCCTTTGCGTACGATATTCGTATACGGTTTCGTAAAGGCAGCCCAAGAATTTGGCAAATTACGTGTAGCGGATTTCGCAATCAGTTCCCTGAACCCTATTTGTCCGTTTTTGAATGGTTTGACCGCAAGCTATTCTGGCCAGAATCACCCCTCAATATTTTCACGCGCCGAAAGCGCATGCGTATTGAAAGGCGACGTCCTGACAACGGTAGCCCCCAGCTTTTAGTGAACGCCAGTGCCGTTGGTGAGGTATTACTATATCCGGACGGTTCCCCGGCGACCATTGGGCTGCTGACAGGTGCAGGAGAGCAGATTGTGTTCAATCCCTGCGAAGAGGTCGAGGCGCCTACCGAATCTTATGTTTCTCGCTCTGATTCTGTGACGCGGGATTGACTTGCAGTGGTGGCTGATAAATACTCCGCCACCTAAAAAATTTGTTCAAGGTGCAGATATGTCACGCCAACTCCAGTATGAATACAAAGGCGAAACCAAAGTCATGACTTTCTCTTACCGTCAGCACCGCTCTCCACACGAAGCTGCTGCAGAAGCGGAAGGTATCGACATCACTGACTTTCTAAAAATGGAAAGGCAGCTCGAGGTGATTGCGGATGGCAAAGCGGTGAAAAACCACCGAGACAGCTACTTCAACAAGTTAGGATTCAGCAAAATCATGCTGTTGAAGAAAGAAGCCGCATCAATCAAAGACAAACGCTAAGCGCCGTTCACGCCTTAACGTCAGTGACGGGATAGTTATCACTACCCGTCCTATCTGCAAGACCCGTTTTACCTTCAAGACTTGCCTTCATCCCCCAATCTTCGCAACTAGAATCACATCTTCATTGTTCTTATTCTCTGTGCAGTGAGCACAACGCAAAATAGATCAAAGTAACGTCGACTTGTTCACCAAAAGCCCTGCATCGCCCTTTAACACCCTCGCTGAAATGGTGGGCAGAGTTATGCAGTAGCGTCTGGCGTTCAACAAATACCTACAGGAGCGACTATGCACGGTGAAAATCACGCACTCATGTTCGAGTTCCCAGAGTTAAAAGATAAAATTCACGAAATGAAAATGGCTGATACAGCGTTCTGCAGAATGGTTGATGAGTACCACCAGCTCGACCACAAAATTCGCGGCCTAGAAATGGCAAAAATCCCCACTGATGATGACAATTTTAGACATTTACGAATGCGGCGCGTGCAGCTCAAAGATGACATCTATCAGCAAATCAGCCAATAGCTGAGACAAAGCCCGTACTAGGTTCCATTTCATTCAAGTGCGGGCGACTTGGTGTTTTGTTTTCGTCCAACTTTCTAGATATCAATTTCAACCCACAGCAGGAAAAATGTCATATCCCTATCTACGCTTATCGAGAGATGATTTAAATAATTAAACAATCGTCTTCATAATAAGACACGGAGAAACCTTCCGGTTGAGTAATCTATAGCCTCTAAAAACACAATAAACCGTCAATTCATTTATTTATGTATCGCGATGTCGGTCAGGGAAGCTCAATCAATGCGTATACCTCTCATTCACTCAGCTCTATTGTTGCTAGCAGTGCTTTTCACTGTGAATGCTCACGCTACCGTAGAAAAAACACAATCTTTCGAGCGCGCGCTAAATGGCGTGCAATCTATCCTTTATTCCGTGCCCATCAAGGCGAGAGCCCTGTTGAGTGAACTAGAAAAAGTTGAGCTAAAAGAGAATCAGCCATTACCGCTTCTGGCCCGCTATTATTTGCAAAAGTCGACGGTTGACTTAATTTTAAACGATCCAGAAAGCGCCATTGAAGCGGCGAACAGAGGCATTGAACTCACCGCTAGCGACCCATTACTTCAAGCCGATAGATATTTGATGCAGTTAAGGCTCAGCCAAGCACGCATTCTTAAAGGTGAAGAAGCTCTGGTTCTCACACAGCTTGACGATCTACTTTCGGAGTCACAATCGCTCAACAACCCTGAAGTAACGGCTGAGATTTTGTTGGTCAAGGGACAAGCCTACAAAGCGCAGAATGAATACGATGTGTCTATGGCGGCATTGATGAGTTCGTTGGAAGCCGCTAAGAATACCGACAATGAGCTGCTTATTGAGCGTATTGCATCGAACCTTGGCGGTATTTTGGTTCAGTTAAATGGCTTTGATAAAGCCTCGTTGCTGCTCGAACAGTCATACCAATTTTTCCGACAACGTAAAATGTCATTTAATCAGTTGTTGGTTAAGCTCGACATGGCTGAGTTGGCAAAAAAACAAGGCGACAAAAATCAAGCCTTACTCGAATACAAACAAGCATTGCAGATTGCAGAAGTACTTGGTGATGGTTCCCACCGCTTTCGCATCAATCTACAAATTGCCGATCTACTCCTGCAATCTGGCGACTCAAAAAACATGATGCGTTACTTAAAAGCCACAGATACGCTGCGTGAACGCGAAAACATCCGCTACTACATCAGTAAATATAATTACCTAAAAGCCAATGAAAGCCTTCTCAGTAATAACTATCAAGCGGCGATTGATTTGGTGACGCCATTAATGGGAACGCTCAAGGAGCAGGCCCGTCTGTATCGCTCCGAAATTGCACTTTATTTGGTAGCGTCAAAAGCACATTTTGGAATGGAAGACTATAAGAATGCTTATCTGACGTTATTGGACTACCAAGAACGCTTCAACACTTTCACATCAGATGAGCAGGTTGACAGTTTAGAGCGACAACAAATGCTGTTTAACCTAGAAAAACTCAAAGCGGAAAACCAACATTTAAGCTGGAACAATGTGTTACAAACGCTTGAATTGAAAACAAATGAAGACAAAGTGGAATACCTTAATGTCATTATTGTTGCGAGTATAAGTGTCGCTATTATTGCCTCTCTCATCGCACTTTGGGTAAACCGACGCCGTATTCGCTGGGGTAAAATCGCCAACACAGATAGTTTGACAGGGCTATTCAATCGCCGCTATTTGGGCACTCAGCTTGAGCGTGTTCAAAAAGACATGGCTGCCGGTGATATGGCCGTCAGTTGTTTGCTTCTAGACATTGATCATTTCAAACAAGTTAACGATACGTATGGACACCCAGTCGGTGATCAAGTGCTTGTTGGCGTTGCAGAGTTGTTCAACAACAACCTCCGCCGTGATGACATATGTGCGCGCGTAGGTGGCGAGGAATTCATGCTACTTCTTCCAAACAGTGGCATAGAAAAAGCCTCAGTGATCGCAGAAGACTTGCGTCTACGTATCAATGAATTGTCGTTCCAAAGTGAGCAAGGCGATGACTTTAATGTCACTGCAAGTTTTGGTGTTATCGAGGTAGGAAAAGACCAATCGCTGTCTGACATCCATAGTCATGTCGACAAACTCTTGTACCGTGCGAAACAAAATGGTCGCAATCGTGTTGAAGGCACCATGAGCAAGGAAAGTGATGCAAAATCAGGCTCAACGACGAGCAGCAAGAATAACCTAACCGATCATGTGCAGCGATTATCACGAGGGGTTAGACGATTGAAATTCCGATTCGCTCAACACTTCACGTAATTCGACACACATTATTCACTTAATTTTTTGACCGCGCTCTTCGCTTGTTTGGCGCGGTTACCTTTAAGGATCATTGTATTGTTTACCATCAATCTTTTTCCTCATCTCCGTCGTATTGTGACTGCACGCGCTGCCTCATTCGCATTTCTGCTTTTCGCTGTTGGCTTGCTGTTGCTCACGCCAGCCCATGGCGAAACCATCAAATCACAGAAACACAGTTTTACGGTCGACACGATAACCTCTGGCCTCAACCACCCCTGGTCATTGGTTTTTCTTCCCGATGCTTCCATGCTCATCTCTGAGCGAAATGGTGGGTTGAAACACGTGTCGAAGGATCACGTCGTGACGAGCGTTAAGGGATTGCCAGACAAACTGAATTATTCAGGTCAAGGCGGCTTGCTCGGTTTAGCGCTATCTCCAGACTTTAAAACGTCGAGAAAAATCTACCTCGCGTACGCCGAAAAAGGAAATTATCGAAAATCGGGTACGAGCGTTATCAGCGCAACGCTGGACGAAAGCACGAGTACTAACACTAAAACACTTTCCAACATCACCCAGATATTTCAGCAATATCCAAAAGTTGCGGGTGGTCGCCACTACGGGGGCCGCTTGCTCGCCACTGAGCAGCATCTTTACATTGCGTTGGGCGATCGTGGCAATCGAGATAAAGCACAACAGAATGATACTCACATCGGTACGTTAGTGAGACTTAATCTTGATGGGTCTATTCCCTTCAACAATCCTTTTCTCTCAGACCCAACGTCTAAGCCCGAGATATTCAGCTTCGGTCATCGCAACATACAAGGCATGACCTTAGACAATGATGGCGCGACTCTCTGGACACATGAACATGGCCCTCAGGGCGGAGATGAACTCAACCTCATGGAATCTGGTACTAATTATGGCTGGCCTACCATTACTTATGGTGTGAATTATGTAACAGGGTCATCAATCGGTCAGGGGACTGCGGCAGAAGGTATGGCACAACCCGTGGAGTATTGGGTGCCATCCATCGCCCCCTCAGGTTTGGAGATGGTAAGAGGAAATGCTTTTCCAAATTGGCAAGGTGATTTATTGCTTGGTTCGCTGAAGTTTGGTCTGTTAGTACGTGTAGAGATAGATGACGAACAAGGTAAATATGTTGTCGCACAAGAAAAATTATTGGATGGGAAATTTGGTCGTATTCGAGATGTAGCCGAAGGGCCTGATGGTCTCATTTATCTTTTAACGGATTCGTCTGATGGTGCCTTACTCCGCCTCTCACCAACACCAATGAAATAGCGTGTTGAATGTCAGTAAGAGCCATTCCAAACGCCAAGTGTAAAGAATTCATTACAAGCATAAATTTTTAATTCTGCCCGAAAATTGGCGTATTTCTGGAAATGAGTCGCCAAAAAATACCTGCAACATAGTCGGTTACATTATAAAAGTGATGTACTGTCCAACCTTTAAATTGTATGTGTTATTTATTGGACAGCGCGATCATCCGTCACTATATTCTTCGCATACCAAGAAAAAACGAAGTCACCTTTGCTTGCTAGTAAAAGACAAAACCCCGCCATGCGGGGTTTTTGTCTTTCTGAATGTTGCCATTTTTAGTCACGACTAACTCTTAATACTGACTATACTTTTCTTATTGTTAAGAATGGGCCGCATATGAAGATTTCTTCTTTCAAATGGCAAAACTGGGGTTTGCTCATTTTAGCGAGCTTGATGTCAACTAATCTTCAGGCCGCTCAAAAAGTCACCTTTACTATCGGTGTCCAACCCTTCCCTGACTACTCGCCCTACTCAAGCTATCAAAATGGTGACTACCAAGGGTTTAATCGTGAGTTACTCGATGCCTTTGCAGAGAAAAACGGATATCACTTTGAGTACCAAGCTTTGCCGCTAAAACGCCTATATCGAAGTCTTCTCTCTGGCAGCATAGACGCGAAATACCCTGACAACCCTAGATGGTCGCAAAATCTAAAAGAAGGTCACGAGGTGGTTTACAGCGAACCTGTTGTGTCATTTGTTGACGGTATCGTTATGTTGGATCAAGATCATAACAACCCAAGAGAAGATCTTCGCAACATCGGAATGATTTCAGGCTTTACGCCTTGGCCTTTCCTTTCGGATATCCAAGCAAAAAAGATCAACGTGTTTGAAGCTGGAGACATGGACGCGCTGATTAAAATGCTTTTAACGAAACGAATAGATGGTATTTACACTAACACCGCGGTTATTCGCCTTAGGCTGCTCAAATATCACCCCAACGCACCCATTATGTCGTTAAATCGTCACCTTCCCTTTCTCTCCGGCACGCGACATCTATCTAGCACACAACACCCAGAACTTGTGGTTCAGTTCAACCAATTCTTGGTAGACAACACTCACTACATATCCTTACTTAAGGAGAAGTACGGACTGAGCAGTCCAAATGACGTCCCGTGAAAAATGGCCATCACAACAAATGCCTCTAACAGCAATGTGATTCTCACAAAAAAGCCCAGCAACTTTGCTGGGCTTTCTGATTTGGTCGGCTATCTACAATGCCGTGTTAGCACGGACTATATATTGGTATGAATCAGTTCTTCGCGGTTTTGCTTCGAAGCACTTGATGCATCACACCCGTGAGTTCATCATTGGGATCACCAGATAGCTCCCATGTAAACACACCAGCAAGACCTTGCTGTTTCGCCCATTCGGCTTTTGCTTTTACAGAGCGTTGGTCTTCAAAAGAAATGAATACCTTCTTCTCTGAATTCCACAAGAACGGAGCATGGGACTCTTCATCGTAGCCATATTCATAACCTTGGTCTTTCGTGTAATTGGCTTTTAAGTCCCAGTACATAAAGTAGCCCGGCTCACCTGAACCAAAGCTTGCGCCTTTTTCCGAAGCCAAATCAGACGAAGGTAACGTACCATCGAATTCAGACCCTTCCCAACCACGACCATAAAATGCTGCACCTAGAACCAGCTTGTCTTTTGGAATACCGGCTTCAATCATTTGATTGATGAACACATCAGCGCCCATACCCCACCAGCTGCGGTCTGTCGCATGCAAGTTGGTCAAGTGCCCTGTTTGAGGGCCCCAGCCACCCAGGAAGTCATACGTCATCGCAAACATGTTGGTCATCATTGGTGCGACTGCGTTCCAATCGATTTGCGTGGCCTTAGGTCCAACGCCAACAGCCGTTGATAGTTCGTACTCCGAACCCGTTTTATCTGACAATGTGTCCAATTCACCGCGCAACGCCGTTACCAAGGTAGTAAATGCAGCACGCTCTGACGCTTTCGCTTCATCAGACAATTTAGTATCAGGGTTCCAAGGAGAAGTCGTCAAACCACCGCCACCAGGATATTCCCAATCAAGATCTATACCACCAAAGAAATCGTATTCTGCAATTAATTCAACCGCCGTTTTCGCGAAATGTTTAATAGCGGCATCGTCTTTCGCCATCGCATGGAAGGGTTCAGACATTGTCCAGCCACCAAACGAAGGCAGAATGGTCAAATCTGGGTGATCTTTCTTCAATTGTGCGAGTTGTGCAAAATGACCTTTATAAGGAACATTCACGCTCACATCGCCGAAATCGATATCAAAAGCAGACTTCTGATCAACAATGATTGCGGAGTATGGCGCTTTGCCTTCACAGGCTTTGGCAACCTGTTGTTGAACGGTTTCTGATGCGCTTTCATGTGGGCCACACATACTTAAGAAAGCGTAAATAATGTGAGTAAGGTTCTCTGCAGGTATGTCTGCAACCGTGTAAGGATTTTCTGGGTTTGCATACTGCCAATCGGCAAAATATCCACCAACGACGTGATTCTCTGCAAATGCTGGCACTGTCAAACACGCACTTAGCGCAGCCCCTGCTATTATCTTTTTCATACCATCTCCTTGTACGATGCATTTAGTAACCGCCTAATTATTCAACGATTAAATGAAAATAAATGCTGGGTATGTTCAGAACGACGTTTTGGTAGCACGTAAGTTACGAGGTTTGCGAGGGTAACCATTTTTAGAAAGAGAGTGTGCTGAAAGGCCGACATGTTTTTGCATCATTGCGCACGTTTTTCTACGAGTTTATAGCGAGTTATGTGTTGGCTTTCTAGCAAAGCGATTCCGTTTTACAGGTGGACAGAGTATGCTCCGTCTATATTGGTTAACATCATCATTTTGTCATTCATTCGCAAGATCGCGCTAAGGCAAAGTATAGAAACAAGGACACCACAATTTTGAGCAATAAACTCATCAGTATCGATTTGTTTTTTGTGATTGAACGGCTTTTACCGGGCAAACGCACTGTTGAGCTATTTCGCAGTAATACCAAGCATTTGCCGATTACAACACTGTCACTCAACCATTGTGATTCGGCTTCAGCCTTACAACTCGCTTTATATAAGTACTGCATCAACTATGCGGCCTTCTCACAAGGCACGCCGCTGGCTGACGAATATTTCATTGATGGAAAAGACGAACAAATTGCCCCAGCAACCACCATTGTCGCATCCTTTATACGTGGTGCTTATTGGTGGGTGGAGCACTATCACGAAACCTATCGTGATGATTGGAGTGAGGATCAAAAAGATCGTTGGTTGAGAGATTTCAAGCTGCTTGTGCAAGCCATCATTGGCATTGGAAACTGCACAAAAGCCGAATGGCTACTTAAGAACCACAGTGCCGTTAAAGCACTCACCTACAACAGCCACATTACCCCATTTCTGCAACACTACGATTGATCAAGCATGCCGCTGTCAGCGGCATTACCTTTCACCTTCCCCGTGTTCTCCGAGACCTTCTTCAGGCCCTCTTTTCTTCATTCATTGCTCATACAGTTATTCATGCCGCCTTGGTGTTATCGCTTACGAAATCACTGTCGTCGTATCGTCATTTTCAGTGGCTACACTGCCAATGGGCAAATAAATGAAACACGAGTAGGCATTGTATACAAAGGTAGAAAAACTCAAGCGTTATCAATATGAGCGTTACGCCATTCTTTGTCGTGATGCTTACCCTGTGCAATTTGACCACCGCCAATACGGTTTTTCTGAACATGGCAGGCGAGATATCCGCAACCGATGGGGAAAAACCATTATTCGCGTGCTTTGGAAGGAAGACGGGGACGTAGTGGTCGTGTTTAAAGGGTCACATAGTCTATGGGATTGGGTCCTTAATCTTGCTGTTTTTCCGAGCCGAGTCGACGCCCCTTATTATGCCGGTCATGTCCATTGGGGGTTTCAATTTCTATTAAAGCAACCTAGTCGCGCTATACCCCAAAATAGAAAAAGACACGCTTCTAACCTTACAACCGCCCAGCAGGCAGACATCATTCATTCCATTGAAAATAGCCAGGTTGATGGCGTCTCTGTGATTGAAAAGCTCGAGTCGTGTATATTGCCATTAATTGAACGAGGAAAGAGATTGTCATTCACGGGACATTCATCTGGCGGAAGCATGGCGGTTATTGCCGCTGAAATTATTGAGCAAAAGTATCCGAATACCGTAAAGCGCGTTGTGACATTTGGTCAACCCGCAACAGGGTATTGGACATTCAAAGACAAGTACCGCTTAAAATCAAAAACATACCGAATATGTTGCGACGTAGATATTGTCACCTTCCTGCCCGGACTTCCTTTTCTATTTTGGCACGTTGGAGAACTATTATGGCTCCACAATGATCGCATCCATCACAATATGCCTTCGATCGTTCGCATCATTCGTGTACTCGTTAGCTGGTTATTGCGACCGATTGCGTATCATTTTATGGACAAATACATTCGGCGTAAGGACTATTTTGATAAGCACTAACAGAGAGACAAACAACTCACATTAGAGACGAACAACTTAGCCATCCAGCCAGTCTCCAGTCAAAAATGCAGACATGCCTTTGAAAACATATGCTCTTTGCGCATTACATGACGAAAACATAATCTACTACTTTTCACATCCTGATGCTGACAAAAGAACGAGTCTCACGCTCCAAACCCCTACGTCCTTCTTCATGCTTATTCCCCAAAAGTTCCATGGGCTACTCCTTAAAAGTCATCAAAAAACCACACGTCTCTATATTGAGACAACAAAGTTATCCACTTTTCAATAGTCTCCAATTATCGCTACGTATCGTCAGCTAAGGCACATTGGGCAAGGACATGCCTTAAACGATATGTTTGTACCGGATACAACACTGGAACCGGGCCACTCTTTACATGGATGACAGGTAATCGTGATGAAGAAGACACTGCTTACAACCGCAATTCTTGCTGGGGCAATGACCTCTGCTCAAGCCTTCGCAAATTGCGCAGGTAATGTTTATTCAATGAATGCAGGGCGCGGCCACGTTGGGTTGCTGATGGACATTCAAGAAGCAAAACAAATGTCTTCTAAATACTATGCTGATGCCGTTGACCGCGAAGAGTATCATTCACGTGCCTTATTCAGTGCGTCAAGCATGTCCTATGATCGCATTTCAGATCGCCTGTATTATGCAAGTGCCCCACAACCCACCTCTTACTATGTTCAAGGGCCAGAAGCAGATGTCAGCGCTGACGAGTTTAAAAGCCTAGATTTACACGCTAACAAAAATAAAGCGTATCAACTCGCCTACATGGATCCAGCCACGGGTAACCACGTTGCTGGCCCTGTAACGAAAAAACAAATTCTTCGTATGGCCTTTGATCCTGACAGCGGTGAGCTGTATGCCTCTGACTCTAGAACAATTTTCAAAATCGACCCGCTCACAGGTGATTCCACTCACCTTGCAGATTTCTCTAGCGATCTAAAATCTGGTGGGTATACCAGCTGGGGGGATTTTGTTTTCCAAGATGGGGAGCTGTTGTTTGTCACGAATGGGCGCACCTTCGCCGTCAACACAACAACAGGTGCACTGACCTTTAAGGCATTCCACTTTATCGACTTTGTAACAACCGCAACGTTGGATCAAAATGGTCAAATCCTCTTAGCCGCAAAAAACCAAAACGTTTCCGGCAATGTGAACAGTAACCATCTCTACCGCTTAAAAGCATCAACGGGTGAGAAAAAGAAAGTCGGGTTGTTCCCTAGCCGCATCAGTGCGATGGGGACAGTGACATCTGAAGATCATACATGTTACGAGGAAACCTTATTTCCAAGTGATTTGAAGCCTGAGGTTTCAGGTATCACATTGGCATCTAGCTCTGTGAACGAAGGCTCAACAGCCTACTTCACTGTCAACTTTGACAAAGCCACAGGCGATGCCACAACCAAACTCAGTGTCGCACTGAAAAACGGATCCGCCGTACTAAACAGCGATTATCGTAATACGGTTGCCTTGCTATTCTCTGATGGCTCAACCGGTTCTGCGACAATTTCTTCTACATTGACCGAGATCAGCTTACCTCAGGGTGTAGACTCAGTGCGTATTGGCGTGCCAACCGTTAACGATTCTACACATGAGAACAGCGAGTACTTTACGTTGAATGCTTGGGTGGCTTCAGACAAGAGCGATTTGAGTGCTGCTAATGTCACTATCGTGGACAATGACCCTGATGTACACACACTCTTGACGAACGCTGCAAATAACAGCGGCGTTGCTTGGCACGGTAGCCGTGGCGGAAATTGGTTTACAAAAGACCAGTGGATTCGTGGCGTACATGCCAATATCAGCGGCACCATTCCACCGGGCACCACGCTTGAGTTTTACCAAACTGGCTCACACCTTCGCAGTATCTCCATCAGCAGTGGTGGTAAATACTACGAACAACATGGAAATCATGAGCGTTATTACTACGCAGGTGATATTGCTTGGGCACGACTCAAAGGCCCTAATGGTCAATACTACAACGTTAGAACAGGTCACCGTGCTCAGTTACATTGGAACAAAAACGTTACCTGTACTAATGGCTGTTGGAGCAAGATCTTTAACTAATTCGACCATTGGATGAATTGACGTTAAACAACCGACACAAAAAAGGAGCGATTCGTCGCTCCTTTTTTCGATAAGCCGTAAGCTATGATCAGCCGTAAACTATTTGGCTGCTTTGCTTCTCTGTAAGAACTTATCTAACTCATTCGCAAACATTTGCCTGTCTTGCTGGCTCATTGTCGCAGGGCCACCGGTTTGAATACCGCTTGAGCGCAGCGTGTCCATAAAGTCACGCATGTTCAATCGCTGGCGAATATTCTCCTTCGTATACAGTTCACCTCTTGGGTTCAATGCCACGGCAGCTTTATCTATCACTTCAGATGCCAAAGGAATATCCGCTGTGATCACCAAATCGCCACGCTCTACGCGCTGGACGATTTCGTTGTCTGCAACGTCGAAGCCTTTCTCCACCTGAATACTACGAATAAACCGAGAAGGCGGTGTACGCAATGACTGATTAGCCACCAGCACTAATTCGGTTTGAGTACGTTCTGCTGCACGATATAACACTTCTTTGATCACCGTCGGGCAGGCGTCAGCATCAACCCAGATTATTGCCATGATTGTTTCCTTTGGAAGACGTTTGGATGGCACATTACCAGCGGCAACGTTAAGCCGCAAATATTCAATGTAATTGGGCCTTCTAACGCGATTGTTCAGCGTAATAGGTAGCAATATCCGCCATATCTTGCGTATTCAGCACTGACATCTGCTGCTTCATCAATCGACCCATTGCACCGTCACGGTAGCCCTCTTTATACGCCATCATGGCGTCAAAAAGATATTCTGCGTTTTGGCCATTCATATTAGGGTAATCGTCACGCGGGCTGATTCCCGTCGCGCCATGACAAAACTGACAGGTGTAGGCTTTTTGCATCCCAAGCTCTGAATTTCCTTCAGGCATATTTGCCGCTGCAGGGCTCGAAACTACTGCCATAAATAAAAGGCTGCCCAAAAGATTGTTCAATGGTTCGTCTCCAAAATGTTTCACGCTTGCCCAGTTTTTTGCACCACACTTGAGTGTGTACAGGCGAGAAAGATGCATGTTTTTACAATGATTTATGCATCATATTGTACAGGGACGAACGGCATATAAAAATGCAATTTACTGCATTTGAACTTTCTCCATTCCCTTAATGCCAATCAAGTATTCGTAAAATGACATCTTATGTTCATTCGCAAGTCACGAATACTTAACACTTCCTACGCAAACTTCGCAGCCTAAACCAAACGTTTTCATTCCCGTCAAACTACACGTAAAGGAAGTTATCGTGAGCGAATATAACCAACATAACGATCAACGTGAACTGGACGCAGAGCCAGCCTTCAACCGTTTTATTGATGCAGCGATGAATCGCCGCAATTTCCTTCGTGCAACAGGGGCTGCGGGCTCTGTTGCCTTCTTCGCGGCCAGCCCGGTTGCACAGGCCGTGGCAGGCTCTATGGACAAAAGCACGCTAATGGGTTTCAAAGCTATTCCCGCCTCCACCGCAGATACGGTTGTCGTGCCTGAAGGCTATGTGGCTGAACGCCTCATTTCTTGGGGTGACCCATTGTTCGTGAACTCACCAGCTTTCAGTCAGTCCAATGACTCAAAAGCGCAGGAAATGCAGTATGGCGACAACACTGACGGCATGACCTTTTTTCCTATCTCAGAGACTCGCGGTGTGCTAGTTGCCAACAACGAATACACCAACAATGAATATCTCTATACCCACCAAGGTAAAAACATTTCCGCAGATGATGTGCGCAAATCTCAAGCTGCGCATGCGGTCTCCATTGTTGAGTTAGTGAAAAAAGACGGTGAATGGCAAGTTAACCTTGATGGTCGACTAAACCGTAAGCTCACCGCCTACACCCCAATGGAAATGACAGGGCCAGCAGCAGGTCATGATTTGTTAAAAACCAAAGCCGACCCAACAGGAACCAAAATACTGGGGACATACAACAACTGTGCAAACGGACAAACCCCATGGGGAACCTACCTTGCCTGTGAAGAAAACTTCAATGGTTACTTCGCGGCCTCTGAAGAGGTCGAACTCGGGAAGACGTACAAGCGCTATGGGGTGCGAGACAAAGATTGGGGTTACGATTGGTGGAAACATGATGAGCGTTTTGACGTAGCCAAAAACCCCAATGAACCACACCGCTTTGGTTGGGTGGTAGAAATCGACCCGATGGATCCTAACTCGACACCGAAGAAACGTTCGGCATTGGGCCGTTTTAAGCACGAGAATGCAGCAATGGCCATTAACGATGACGGTCATGTTGTCGTCTATCTCGGCGATGATGAACGCGGCGAGCACTTGTATAAGTTCGTATCGAAGAACAAATACAAACCAGGCACTCACGCATCCAATCGAGATTTACTCGAAGAGGGTACGCTATATGTGGCTAAATTGGATGGAAAAGAAGGCGAACTCAAAGGCAACGGTGAATGGCTAGAGCTTACTTTTGGTAAGAATGGACTCACACCAGAAAATGGATTTAACAGCCAAGCGGAAGTGATGATCTTTGCCCGTGAAGCAGCGACACACGTTGGTGCAACAACAATGGATCGTCCTGAGTGGGTGGCTGTTCATCCTGATAACAAGCACGTTTTCTGTACGCTCACGAATAACAAATATCGTGGGGTCAGGGAAAATCAGCCAGTGAATGTCGCTAACCCACGTGAAAAAAATCCTTATGGACATATCATTCGTTGGGAACCGAAAGGCGGCGACCACACAGCGACTGATTTCGAATGGGATCTGTTTGTAGTGGCTGGTAACCCAGAAGTGCACGAAGGCTTAATGGCGGGTACATCGAACATCAACAAAGACAACATGTTCAATAGCCCTGATGGCCTTGGATTTGATACTGCAGGCCGCATGTGGATATTAACCGACGGTAAATACTCCAATAAGGACAATTTTGCTGGCATGGGCAATAACCAAATGCTCTGTGCTGACCCTACAACGGGCGAGATTCGCCGATTCCTAACGGGTCCAATTGCTTGCGAAATCACGGGGCTCACCTTCTCCCCTGATGGAAAAACCATGTTCGTGGGTGTTCAACACCCAGGTGAGAATCTTGCACCTTCTCACTTCCCTGATGGCGGTGACTCAGTGCCTCGCTCTACGGTCATGCGAATCACACGGAAAGATGGCGGCGTGATTGGCGCGTAACACATCACTAGCGACTCATGATTAAATGATAAAAACCAGCCTGATGGCTGTTTTTTTGTTCTTCGGCAGATCTCAATTTAGTATGTCAGCCGCATTAGTCTTGCTGATGGGGAGTAAGCGGCACATAGAAGTGAAATACCCAAGCGGGGCCGATTAACAAGAACTGCACATCTTTCAGAAAAGAAGGCTTCTTCCCCTCAATGTGGTGACCCACAAACTGCAATATCCACAGAGCAACAAACAGCACTAAGGATAAATTGATTATACTGATGTTCGCCGCATCAAGCTGAATCAACGCCAGAGTACAAAATGCCGAAAACGACGCCATGGCAATCAGTGCTTTAATAGACAACCGTGCATAGAATCCCAAGACAAATGCCAACACGAGAAAGTAAGGGGCGACTTGAAACCCAGCAACAGAAAACGATGGCAGTAGCCAGAGAAATCCTGCGACAGAGAAGAAGATCCCCGGTACCGCCACCTTGTGAATTTTCTGGTTGGTAGGGTGTTGATGACTCTCACCATACTCATCAAACCATTCTTCCAGTGACTTCATGCTTGTTCCTCTTGTCCGGATCTCAGTCCGTAAATCGCATGATCAACAATGCGTCCGTTAAGATCCTCGGCATTCGTTATCACTCCTTCTAACCGAAACCCTAGGCGTTCACATAACCGACGGCTAGGTTGATTGCCTGTCGCTGCGGCGATCTGGACTTTTTCTATCCCCATTTCATCAAAAGCAAGTTGAACCAATGCCAAGACACAGCGGGAAGCAATGCCTTTACCTTGGTATTCGTTACTTAACCAGTATCCAATCTCTACTTTTTTCAGCGAGCGAGAAATACTGTTGAAACTGACATTACCCACGACATTGCCTTGGTAAATCATGGCGCATGTTAGGGATTTTCCCTCGGCATAACCATGAAGCGCACCTTTTATGAATTGCTCAAAAAAGGCCTCACCATTTGCGTGTGGAGGCCAAGCCAACCATTCAGAAAGGTACTCGCGCTCACCACAAACAATACGATAGTAATCTTTCGCGTAAGAGTGCTGAACCAGGGAAAGGGACAACTCATCATCCAATGATAACGTAAACATCAAGTTCTCCTTCTCGTTGTTTTCACTCTCTAATCTAACAACAATGAGTGTCAGTGCATACCCAAACACCCTGAATACGCATGTCAGTAGGCGTATCTTGACATAAGGGTATCTGGACATAGGGGTATGGCTACAAAAACATAGCGACAAGTCCAAAATTAGTTATATCACCCTACTCATTCCAAATATGAAACGTAATCTCAAAAAATAGAAAGATAAATTTATTTCATATTTACCAATCACACAAAATACAAATTTAAAATCATCTAAAAAATTAGAAAACATCAACAAATAAACAAATCAACGGGATTGACGGAAAAATAAAATCAGGAATATTAATAAGTTAATAC